>DAIDAB010000086.1 GCA_027310845.1 bacterium
ATAGTTGGAGGTATTATTGGAAGAAGCCACGAGCGAGTCGAGGTATCAACGCAGAATCTCAAGGTTTCATGGTCGTGGTACAATGAAGGACAGGGTCTCGTGGCTTGGACATTCCAAAATGCAGGTGCGCAGCAGGCCACTGGCATTCTACTCAGGAATTCATACTATTTTGGTAATGCATACTGGCCGATATACGAGAACAATCCTGCATTTGGGGTTGGTTTTGCGACGAAATTAGAGCCACTTGTTGACAAGACAATTCAAAAAAACTCCGCTCCGCTTGCAGTAGTTTCATGGAAGCAACCCGATGGTTCTTACAAGAGCATTATTGCTTTCATATTCACGCTTGCTCCGGGGCAAACTTGGCAAATGCTTGAAGGCGGATTCTCCCTTGCGATGTCTCCCGAAAATGTCAGTGCGTATGAAGTGAGCCAAGTTTCTGAAGGCGATTTTTGTGTAGGTTACGACCCACAACAGGTTGGCGCATTGGATAATCAGACAGGCACCTCAGATCAGGGGTATACTCCTAATCCCAATACGTTCCATACGGTTCAGGTTCTTGCACCCGTGGAGGCTTTGTTCCTGCAATTGTTCAACGATCCTATCCAACCCGGGACATGCGATGCTACTCCAAAGGAAACACCGCCACAACCAGAGAGCGCGAGCACGCAGTCAGGAAGCAGAATCTGGGATTTATTGGCGCGAAATGCAGGATCCCTCAAAGAACGCTGAATCACTTGTGTTCTGCGCATGAGCCCTGAGTCAATTACGAGCTACCACTTCACATAATTACTCCGCAGAATTTTTGAGAACTGGTTCTTTGATTCAACTTTCTCTAGATATCATTCTCGAAACTAGTTTATTTGAGACCTACTTCTTGGGCAGAAATGAATTGGAATCTCGTCAGGACTGCATAATCAGAAACGCTGAGTTTCACAACCAGTTCTGATAAAGTTGTACAATGAATTAGTGCGAGAGCGAAGTGGTTAGCGATAGATGATCCATGTTGGAATCGATGTCGGAGGCACTTTTACTGATGTTGTGATATTTGAAGTAGGAAAAGGCGAGAACCATAACCCTAAGATTGACATCATAAAGGTTCAGACGACGAAGAACCTCGAAGAGGGAATTATCAGGGCGCTCGCACATTACGAAAATAAGTCGAGCGATGTCGCTCTCATCACGCATGCAACAACGGTCGCGACAAATGCGCTGCTTACCCGAACAGGTCTTGCGCGATGCGCACTCGTTACGAATGAGGGATTCAGAGACGTTCTGGAAATAGGAAGGCAAAGAAGGGCAGAGCTTTACAATCTGCATAATAAGAGACCAGAGCCACTTGTAAGAAGAAGAGATAGGTTCACCGTCGCTGGCAGGATGCTCTCTGACGGAAGCGAACTTGAGCCACTTTCAAGATCCGACCTTCGAAAGACTGCGAAGAAGATCATCAGAGAGCGTTTTGATTCGGTCGCAATCACATTCCTCAATTCCTACGCCAACCCAAAACACGAGAAAGAGACGGAAAAGATTCTTCGGAAAGAAGGTGTAAGAGCGCATATCGATCTCTCGAGCCAGGTCGATCGTGAATATAGAGAATTTGAACGGATGAGCACAACCGCCGTGAACTCTTGCCTTGTGCCGCTCGTATCAGAGTATCTTGCAAGGCTCGAAATTGCGCTCAGGAAGAAAAACTTTCGCTCCCCGATCTATGTGATGAACTCTGACGGAAGCGCGAGCACGATCGAGCACATCTCAAAGTACCCCATCTTCATGATAGAATCAGGCCCGGCCGCGGGCGTCCTTGCCTCTAGGGAGATTGGAAGGTCACTTTCAATTGAAAAGATAATCACTTTCGACATGGGCGGAACGACCGCAAAGGCCGGCGCTGTCATTGGCTACGAGCCCGACATTGCCTACGAATTTGAGGCCGCGGGAAAGATGCACAGTGGAAGATCCATCAAGGGAAGCGGATACGCTGTTAGGGCTCCTTTCATAGACCTCGCAGAAGTGAGTGCTGGCGGAGGCACTATTGCATGGGTTGACGAAGGAGGCGTCCTCAAAGTGGGGCCCCTCAGTGCTGGCTCTGATCCTGGCCCCGTTGCATATGGAAAAGGAGGAAATAGCCCTACGGTGACAGATGCGAATCTAGTGCTCGGGAGATTGGGCCCTGAGGGGCTGCTCGGTGGAAAGCTTCCTTTAGATCGAGAGCTTGCTCATGGTGCAATAAGAAAATTTCTTTCGGAGAAGCTCAGAATCGGGGTGGATGAAGCTGCACAAGGCATTATACGTCTGGCAAACAACAGCATGGCGAGGGCAATTTCGATTGTCAGCGTGGAAAGGGGAAGGGATCCTCGAGAGCATACTCTGGTTGCGTTCGGTGGCGCCGGACCCATACACGCCTGTGACCTAGCTGAGGAGCTTGGAATTGCAAGTATTATCGTTCCACTTCACCCAGGTCTTTTCTCCGCATATGGCCTCCTAACAGCGGATCTTCAAAGAAATTTCTCACTTCCTGTCCTGAAGAATGCGTCCGAAGTAGATGCAGAAGATTACTTTGCAGAACTTAGAGCAAGTGCCGCATCGGCGCTGAGGAAAGAGGGAGAATTCAAACAGTATAATTCAAGAGAATATGTTGATCTGAGATATCGCGGACAATCGTTTGAAATCACGATCCCATATGAAAAAGGCAAGGATCTGACTTCTATCTTCGGTGAAAGACATTCCGAGCTTTACGGCTACTCATCGGATGATCCTGTGGAAATTGTCAATGCGAAGCTAATTGCAGTTGTTCCAACGGCGAAGGCGATGTTCTCGATGAAAGAGGCTGGGCCTCATGCAAGCACTAGGAGACGAGATAGTGCTCATCGCAGAGTCTGGTTTCCAACAGGCTATCTCGAGGCTTCGGTGCTTTCAAGGGATCTGTTTGAACCAGGAAAGGAAGGTGGAGGTCCGTGCATAATCGAAGAGTATGATTCTACCACTGTTGTCAACCCTGGATGGTCATGGAAAGTGGACAGTTATGGCAACCTTGTTCTAAAAGAACAAAGAGCGGGGAGTAGCCAATGAGTGATGTAGTAACTCTCGAGTTGATCAGGAGCTCTCTTCTCTACGCTAGCGAGGAGATGGGGATAGCTCTCAGAAACTCTTCTTACTCTCCCAACATCAAGGAGAGAATGGATCATTCTGCAGCTCTCTTTGATTCAGAAGGACTTTTGCTGAGTCAAGCCGAACACATCCCTGTGCACCTTGGCTCGCTTCCCTGGGGACTCAGGAACGTAATCGAGTATTGCAAAAAAGAGGATCTCGAATTTGAAAACGGCTCAATGATCGTCGTGAACAACCCGTACATTGCAGGGACGCATCTCAACGATGTTACTCTAATCGAGCCGATATTCTACAAGGAAAATAGACTTGTTGGATTTGCCGCGAACAAGGCGCACCACTCAGATGTCGGCGGAAAGGTGCCAGGGAGCATATCGATTGATGCAAAAAGCCTCTTCGAAGAAGGTTTTATCATGAATCCTGTCTATCTGATGCGAAACGAAGCTTTTGTTAGAGAAACGCTCTCTACATTTTCATCCAACTCAAGGACTCCAAATGAGAGATTAGGAGATCTGAAAGCTCAGGTCGCTGCAAATGTAACTGGAACGCGCAGAGTCCTGCAGATGATCGAGAAGTACGGATTGAACGATTTTCTAAATTCAGCTCGAGCTTCGTTTGAGTATGCCGAACGGCTGCTCCGGAAGAAATTGTCCGAGACCAAAAAGGGCAAATTTATCGCGACGGATTATCTTGAGCACCCTGATGGCCATGACCTAAAGCTCAAGGTGACAGTCAAGCTCAGTGGAGATGAAATAGAGTTTGATTATACTGGTACGGACCCTCAGGTCAGGATGCCACTTAACGCAGTTTTTGGGGTCACGCTCTCCGGCGTGTATTTCGTCTTGAAAACGTTGTTCGGAGACGACATTCCTACTAACGAGGGGTTCTTCGCACCGGTGAAAGTGAGCGCTCCTTCTGGAACGCTGCTCAATCCCACCTTTCCCTCTCCAGTCGCAGGAGGGAATGTTGAGACTAGCCAGAGGAACGCCGACCTAATCTTCATGGCCTTGGCAAAGGCGCTTCCAGGAAAAGTTCCCGCGGCCGCGGGCGGATCAATGAACAACGTCATGATAGGCGGAGTACACAAAGGAAGAAGCTGGGCTTTCTATGAAACAATAGGTGTGGGCCTCGGAGGACGAAACGACGCAGATGGGATAGACGGGATCCAGGCAAACATGACAAACACGATGAACACCCCGATCGAAGAAATAGAGCGAACTCTGCCTGTGCTGATGAAACGGTACGAGTTCAGGGAAGATAGTTCAGGTGCGGGCACCTTCAGAGGAGGCTCGGGATTGATCAGAGGATACCAGGTTCTTGATGATTCAACGACCCTCACTGTGCTCTCAGAGCGTGGTAGGCACAAACCTTGGGGACTTGGCGGCGGCCACGGCGGAGCGAAGACACGTGTCCTTCTTTATGATAGATCTGGCACTTTAAGTAAGAAAAGGGTCAGAGAGCTGTCTATCAAAATCACGCTTGGTTTGAGAAGAGGCGATGTGATAGAAGTTCATACGGCAGGAGGCGGGGGTTATGGCCTTCCTTACTCAAGGGATAGATCTAGGATATTATCTGACATCGAGGATGAGCTCATGACAAGAAGTCAAGCCGCCAAGTCTGGTTACATAATCCCCAAGACGCTTCACTCCAAGAAGCGAAAATGATTATTTTGTGCAATGCGCAAATTATCAAGATCGATTTTGATGGTTCCTAGAATCTGTTCATGCAACAAGCTATTCCTTATGCCGAGCAGTGAACCAACTCATAAGTAGAGGTGAAGCAATGGCTTTGGAGAGCTAGATACAGTAATTCCAATGAAATAGGCAAAAGCTACAATTTCTCAATTGAATCAAATGAACTCATGCAGGATGTCCACACAAAATAGGTTTCAATACAATTCTTGTTTTGCTCCCTAGCTTTTTATTTTCTCCCCCCTCGCTCGATTTTCACCGGCGCGCGCATACACATCCTTAAGCTAAAAGGATCTACAAAGAAACAATGCAAAGTCCGACAAGCAAAAAATCAGTGTCAGATCTTCTTTTCCATAGCAATGCAGTGCCAACCCCACGAGTCGTCCTTGAAACCAAGCCGCCTTGCAATAGAGATCAGGTAATGCTCGTACGGAATGAAAGTTCCAAGGGAATCAGTCCCGAGCTTCCTTGCAACAGAAATTACTGAAGCAATTCCTTTCTCAAAAGAGCCCTCGAGAAGTGAGAACTCTCTGTGAGCTCCCTCTTCATGTTCTATCCTTTTGCTCAAGATGAATTTCACGCCGCCACATTCGTAGAGCTCGCCGCTAGCAATAAGCTTCGAGAGCGCACTTTTGTCAAGTTTCAGAAAGTTCCACTTGTATCCGACGTATCCATTGAGCTTTGAAATGTATCTTGATCTTAGGAGTCCTTCAAGAGATTTCATGTCAGTGATTTTGCAAAAAGCAATTTCCTTTGCGTGAGACCCTCGCATTCTAAGACTCAGGTGAGCAGATTCGGCCACGGGATGAAACCCTCCTTTGATGCATGCTCGAAGAGAAGGTGTGTTGGTGGAGAGGACAAACAAGCGAAGCTTACTGATCCCGAGCTTTCTTGCATATCTTGACTTTGTTTTTTGGAGAAAGACTGCGACTCCTTTTCTCCTCCATTTGGGGTCTGTTCGGGCCATTCCGAGCCAGCCCGCGTTGTCAAGAGTCAGCGAAAAATTAGACATTCCAACGAGCTCTTTTCCTGAGAATGCGAGAAATAGTCCCTTTCTTGCGATTGTGTCGGATAGGCTAGAGAGGACATAATCATGTGGGCCAACGGCGCGCTTACAGAGTCGCACTATTTTCTTGTAATCAGATGGCCTTGCTATCCTTGTATTGAAAACAATCGTCATGCCCAGTTCATTCTTTTATTCTTCCGCTTAAATTGCTCTCGGGCAACTATTGCATATTCCCTTTATACTACCAGCAAGAATCAATTCTTTCGATTCTCAGGGAGAGAAAGACATGTCCTCAAGCGAAGACAGATTCTGCACAAAGTGCGGATCACAGATTGCAACTGGCGCAGCATTTTGCCCGTCTTGTGGGAACCCTGTTGGCGCCGCCACACAACACCAATCGCGTCACGACGGGCGGATGCGCTGGAGAGAATACAGGTATGCCAGGAGAGGTGGAGACAAATCAGGGCCGATTGTCGGTGGCTTGATTGTAGTGTGGCTTGGAATCACTTTGCTTCTTTCAAATGGCCATTATATCGCAGGTTCCGCATTCTTCGGGTATTTTCTATCTGGAATGGGGGTAATGCTGATCATAGCAGGCGCTCTTCGCTGGGGAGTATTTCATTACAGGTATCCGCCGATAGGCTATCTCATCGGGGGAGCCTTCCTCTTGATCATTGGTCTTGCAGGGATAATCCAGACTGCTTTCTACGGGCCTGCAATACTCATAGCAATAGGCGTCGTAATAATAGTATTTGGTGCCTACTCTATGAGGAGCAAAGCTCCAAGCCAGAGCACTTCCTCGCCTTCCCAAGTGTAGCGGTACTAAGTGAACATTGTGTCAACAAAGACTATTATGTCCGAGTAGCGAGGAATAGCCTTCTCTCAAAATCGATCGTTTCTAGAAACCAATTTCCCAATCGAGATCCCATTCAATGACAAGTGTAGAGATAATCGGTGTCCCTCTTGACCTAGGTGCAGATAGGAGAGGCGTGGATATGGGCCCATCAGCGATTAGATACGCGGGGCTTTCGGAGAAGCTCAGAGAATTAGGTCACAAGGTTCACGACTCTGGAAATGTAAACACACCGATAACTGAGGAGAGCAAGATTGAGTCTACTAATGCGAAATATTTGAGCGCAGTGAAGAGCGTATGCCTAGATCTTTCTAAATCGGTAACACAGGCAATGAAAAGCGCAAAGATCCCTGTGGTGCTCGGAGGAGATCATTCAATAGCCATTGGAACGCTTGCAGGAATGCACAATGCGCTTGGCGACAAGGAATTCGGAGTCCTGTGGCTTGACGCTCACGGCGACTACAACACGCCCGACATCACACCAAGTGGAAACATTCATGGGATGAGCCTAGCCATTTCTGCCGGTTTCGGGCAAAAATGGTTTCCCACTCCTCCCTTCCCAAAGAGATCAGTTGATCCTTCAAAGATTGCAATCGTAGGGGCAAGACAATTAGATCCTAAAGAGCGTGACAATCTTAGGCAGACAGGAGTGCACGTTTTTTCGATGTCAGACATCGACCGCCTCGGTATGCAGGAAGTGATGAACCAGGCATTGAGGGTGGTCACAAACCGGACAAATGGAGTTCACATTAGCTTTGATATGGACGTCGTTGACCCAAGCGATGCCCCAGGAGTGGGGACTCCTGTGCGTGGAGGTATAACGTACCGGGAGGCGCATCTCGTGATGGAGATGATATCCGAGACCGGAATAATGAAGTCTCTTGAGGTTGTCGAGGTCAACCCCATCCTGGATCAGCAAAACTCGACCGCAGAGCTGGCTGTGGAGCTGATCCTTTCCTCAATGGGCAAGAGGATAATTTGATGCCAATAACCATGCCACGGCTTGTTTTCTGTTTGATCCCACGAATTGCGAAACGCAGTCTTATGTAATTTTCAACAGGAAAAGTATTAATGTATAGAATTTGCGATACTTTATTGCGATGCCAGAACAACTGTGTCCGGAGTGTGGAGCCTCACTTTTCTACGACTCTCCAACCAAACGATATGCTTGCAAGGGCTGCGGTCTTTATGTGACGAAGGATGAACTTGTGAATATCAAAGACAGATTGCGAAACGAGACCGATGAGTACCGCAAGAGAAAGCAACAGCAGAGCGAATATCTCGAGTGGTGGCTCTCAGCCAAAAAGTAGCAAATAAAATATCAGTCGAAAAACTGAGCTTTGAAAGGAAAATGCGCAGTGTAAACTTTTTCTCATTTGAATCAGCCCGCCGGTTTTGCTGCATATTGATTTGTAAACTGATTAAATAATCGGTCGAGTATTCAAACAAGAGTGGCTTGCGGGCTACTTTGTTGAAAGATTTACTTCGATGAAGACATCTTCAGGCACTCGCAGCCTCATGAGCTGCCTCATAGTCCTGTCATCGGCATCCAAGTCGATCAATCTTCGGTGAATTCTCATCTCCCAATGATCGAAGGTCTTTGTGCCCTCGCCGCAGGGAGATTTCATCGTCGTCAATTGGAGTTTTTTCGTAGGAAGCGGTTGCGGGCCTCTGGTC
>DAIDAB010000087.1 GCA_027310845.1 bacterium
GTCCGACTCGATTCGCGATCGATATACGTTTAATCAGGTCACAATTAAGGGAGAAATAAAAAGGGGCCGCCGGTGGGATTTGAACCCACGATCGAGAGGTCTCTGCTCGCAAACGAGCCACAGCCTCCTATGCTAACCAAATTGAGCCCGAAAAACCTCACTTTGAGGCTTACAGCGGTCTGCACCACAGCGGCCAAAAGATCGGCTTTCAATTCATCTCCCGGAGGTATTATATGCGTTTTTGGAGCGAGAACTAAAGGCGCAACTTTCTTAAAGATACAATTTGATGAATGAACTTCCAATGGAATTTCTAGAAGGGCGGATCCTAAGCAAGTACCTGCTTGAAAAGTACTCGAAGAATCCAAAGGGTTGGAGCTTCACAATGTTCCCCTCTTCAAGAGAAGACAGCGGATTCTTTGGAGCACTAGTCTCAGGGCCCGAGGAAGTATGGCAACTCAAGATAGACTCCATTTTCAAGCCTAATCCAATGATGCTTGGAGCCAAAACCGATCTAGATGCTGCGAAGGTAAAGCGTTTCGGAGCAGTTCCATACGGCTACCGCAAAATAGACACGACTCTCCTAAGACAACTTATGAAAGCTCTTGAAGCAGAATCGAAACCCGAAGGAGGCAGGGTTGACCTAGATAGGATACTTGCGCCTGTTGAACCAGTCGTGCCCCGAGGAGGAGAACCCTACGCCGAAGGGCCATTCGTCCTGACTGACAGAGAAAGTGCAGGAGTCTCCGAGAGCCAGAAGAATCTCGAAGATAGGCTATCTTCAGAGCTCAGGAAGCTTCTTCGTAGCAGGTACCAAAGCTACGGCTAAACGTGATGTGCCAGCTTATCTGCATATGTTTCAAGCTCCTCGATGTGTCTGATCTTTCCCTTGCTCGCTGGAAGAAGCTCTCTCTGATAGTACGTATCGAGCCTCGCGCGGCCTCGAAGTATTCTCTGCGTCCGTGCAGCAAGCTTCCTTCCTTCGCTGTCGTTGTCGAGCAAGAGAATTATTTTCTTGAATCTTGACGCGGTGCCTTCAAGCTTTGTCACGTTTGAGTTGTGGCATAGCATGAAGATACTGCCTGCGAATCCAGCATTTCTGAGTGCCTTTGCGTCGCGCACTCCCTCTACGACTACAAGTGCATCATCCTCGTCATTGAGCTTTCGCATAAAATCAGAAAGTGATTCGATCAGCATGGATTCCGCAAGAGTTGACTTGGCCAACAAGCGAACATTTTCCCGTGACCCAAGTTTGGGAATTAAGCGTTGTGGCCAGCTGAATAACTTTTCTATTGTTTGATGAGCGTCACAGTTATCCATATATCCATGAATTGCAAAGTGCATTAGATACAGCGGTCTTGTATATGGCGTCTTGGGCAAGGACAACTGTCCTTTTCACTGCACTCACGATGCTGCTGATGCTATTTGGGTTTGTAATCGGTCTTGCAATTGGAGTCAGCCCAATAGGGCTGATGTTCGTAGGGCTCGTTTTCGCTGGGATCATGAATTTCGCTTCCTACGAATTCAGCGACAGGTTTGTACTCTGGTCCACGCATGCCAAGATCATTACTGAAGCGCAGAATCCACAATTTTACTCAATAGTGCGAAGAGTCTCAGAAGAGGCTCACATACCTATGCCTCGGGTCGGAATCGTCCAATCAAACCAGCCCAATGCTTTTGCAACGGGAAAAGGCCCGAACAAATCAGTCGTAGTTGCCACGACTAGCATCCTTCAGATGCTCTCCCCTTCGGAGCTTGAAGCAGTGATTGGACACGAGATAAGTCACGTTGTTCACAGGGACGTGCTCGTGGCAAGCATAGCCGCAACGGTGGCAGGAACAATTTCCTTCCTCGGCCAAATGGTTCTCTGGAACTCTTTCTTTGGGGGATTTGGAGGCGGTGGAAACTCTAGGAACAATAACCAAAACGTAATACTCTTGATAGTCGCGGCGATTTTGGTTCCAATTGCAGCTATGCTTGTCCAGCTTGGAATAGGCAGGAGCCGTGAGACATCTGCGGACGAAGCAGGCGCGAGATTGACGCAAAAGCCGCAGGAACTCATCAACGCATTGAGGAAGATCTCCGGGAGAGCGCAAGCTTCCCAGTGGAATAGGGCAAACGCTCCTTCTCCCGCGACTTCTGCACTTTGGATAGTCAACCCACTTAAGGGCTCCAGCTGGACAGAACTTTTCTCAACTCACCCGAGCCTTGAGAAAAGGGTTAGGGCGATTAGAAAAGTTGCTCAGGAAATGGGAATCGCAGCAGAGTAACTCGTCCTAGAAGAACGCCAAGAAAACGTAGAATATCCCTGCACTCACGGCCGTGATGAGCGCACCAAACTTAAAAAATTCCACAAACCCAAACGATTGATGGCCTCTGCTCTCGGCCGCGTGCATTATTATCACGTTGCTCACTGCTCCGAGAATTGTCAAATTTCCAGCAAGGGTTGCACCTGCTGCTAGTGCGAGCCAAGGGACCGCCATTCCTTCAAAGCCCAAATTTAGCATATGGTACGAATAGAGTTGAACAAACGGGACATTGCTCAGAATCTGGCTCAAGATTATAGAAACCGACATGATTGCGCCGGTTGATTGAACTCCGTTTCCCAGGATAGGGGCGGGAAATGCATCGAGGAGTATTTTACCTATGCCAGAGTTCCAGACCGCTCCCATCACTACGAACATTCCTGCAAAGAAAATCAGAACTCCCCAGCTCAAGCTCACAAGCAAGTATTCTCTTTTGGGAGTCAGAACAAGGAGTATTACTCCGAAAGCAAAAGCAAGATTGCTCAAAGAGAGACCAAGAGTCTGGAGATACGGAAAGGCTTCAACGATTCCAAACGATGCAAGCAGCCCAATCATGAGCGCTGCGCTCAGCTTGGCAAGTCCGATGTCATAGATAGCGTTTCTAGGATTCTGAACTGGAGTGCCAGATTGTCCATCATTCAGCTTGATTCCCTCGTAGAACCGCCCTAAACAAAGTCGCGATTTGCACAGGTAAAAAAGTGCAAACAAAGAGACCATCGTTGGAAGGAAGAGGTGAGACAGAAAATCACTGAAGGGTGTTCTTAATCCACTGTTCAGTGCAACGAGCAGGTTCTGAGGATTGCCTATCGGGGTCATCGCGCTCCCGATTGTGATCGCATAGGCCAGCGGAAGCAGCAGGGCCCTGTTTTGCTTCAGCCCTATTTTTGATGCTATACTGATCACTATCGGCGTCCAGAGGAGCGCGATTGTGTCATTGACAAAGAGTGCTGAAAGGAAACCTGATCCTAAGATTATACCCAGCAACAGCTGATCCGTCTTTCTTGCTCTTCTCAGAATCTGGAGGGCGATGTATTCTATCAGTCCGGACTTTTCAAAGCCCGCAGTGAGGACCAGCATACCGAAGAGGAACCCTATGACTGGAAAGCTTATTGATACGAATGCATCAAAAGGCGAGATGGAAAGTGTGGCGATCATGAGTCCCGCCCCGACGGCCATTGAGACCCAGATCGGGATCTCTTTCCCTCTTATCTTCCTGAAAATCAACAGCAGGTAAGTCAATACTAATATTGCGATGACTACGTAAATCATGAGTTTGCTTCCTCCTCTGGCCTGCTTTGCAAATGCGAAAGAGTATTTGTGACCGCAACAGGTAGTTACAGTTAAAAATGCTCCCGTCAATTGCTACATCAAGAAAAGGCGTGAGATCTCACGCTTGTGTTGCACTAAATCAATTTGGTTGACAAAACTTTGAGCCACGCAGTTGAAATCACACCTTATGAAAGATTTCTAAGAGAATCACTTGCAGAAAAAAAACAAGAGCTTGAAGTTCTCACTCTTGCGCTTCAGAAAGCTAATCCCTTCAAGAGAATGGCACTCAAGCGGCAGCTCGAGGAAATCAACCAGAATGTTCAGATACTATCCTCAGACCTTGAGAAGTATGAGCGCGGCCTCTCGTGGCTCAGGGAGCCGACGAAGGAGCGGGACGAAAAGGCCGAACATCTTGGCCCAGTTGACGTTTCAGCAATAACAGGTCAGGCAAAAACTGTCACTCCCGCACCTGTTGCACCGAGGCCTGCGCCATCTACCGTTGCAAAGCCGGGAACGACTTCCGTGCCTGTTGCAAGGCCTGCTGTCCCACAGACTGCCTCTGGTGCGGTTGCTCCTCAACCCTCTCAGGCTCCAACTCCTAATCTAGCTCCACCTCCCTCAGTAAAGCCCGTTGGGACTCCAGCGCCACCATTGGCCCAAAAGCCCGCTACTGCAAAAGAGGAAGGGAAAAAGTCAGAAGAGAAAACTGAGAGCACATCTTCAGAAACTAATTCCTCAAGCTCTTAGCATGTTCATTTCTGCGCTGAACTCGAACCTGTAATAGTTGCAAAGCTTCCGCACTGGGCAATTAGGGCACATGGGAAGCACTGGTTTGCAGATTGTCTGACCAAACCTTACGAACAGTTCGTTTATGTCGAGCCAATATTTTTTCTCGTAGATCTTGCATAGTTCATTTTCAGTTTCCTCAGGCGTCTTCGTCCTCACGATCCCTATCCGATTGGAGACCCTGTGAACGTGAATGTCAACGGGGATCGCTGGTTTTCCAAACCCATATACAAGTACGCAATTCGCAGTCTTTCTTCCTACTCCTGGAAGGTCAATTAGTTCCTCAAATTTGGAAGGAACATTTCCAGAGAATTGTTGTTCCAAAACCTTTGAGATGTCTACAACTCGCTTTCCCTTTACGTTGTGGTAGAGCACTGGCCTGATGATCTGCGCGACTTCTCTAGGATCGGCTTGGGACAGCGAGCTTGAATCGGGAAACTTCCTAAAAAGTCTCTGTGACGCCGCCTCAGTCACTGGATCCTTGGTCCTGGCAGAAAGAACTGTAGAGATCAAGACTCTAAATGGGGAGGAATCCAAAGCGCTTCCGATCTTTCCGAGCGTGGTCTTTCCGGTTATCTTGACCCGAATCAGGTCTAGTATCGCGACTGACTCGCGCTTTGTTCGCAGCTTTTCCAATTTGTTTTGCTTCAGGATTCCACACTCTAGGTCTGAAGCGATCTTCGAAAGGTCGATAGCGCAAAATAGGATACGAACAAGAGAGTGAGGAATGCTTTGGTAGCGAAGACAAGATTTGTCTGCCACATGTTGACCGGATACGTGTTGACTGCTAGGTCGGGGTTTGGATTCGAGACTAGCAGTGATCCCCATAGAGTGAAATTGAACAGCACTTCGTAAGTGCTCATGGCGAAAACAGCAAGGGAGATTAGAAGAAAAAGCGCCCTGATCCACCGTGGGACTTTACGTTCAATAGTCTGTGCGGCGAGCGCAAGAAAGCAGTAAGAGAATATTATTGTCGCCACAAAGAATATGGTCACTGGTTTCACAAAGAACGGGAATATGCTCGGAGGAGGAAACTCTAGCGGAGTTCCATTCGAAGTGTTCACAAGGGCGTCACCAACTATCGTCCTTGGATTAAGAGCATAGAATATCACAATCAAGATCAGTGTGAATGCCGAGATGCCTAGCAGAATGAGAAAAAGCTGCTTTTCCCCCTTTGTCGACGGGTAGCAGGGTGAAAGGAAACCGCCATGGGAAGCGTAGCCCTCAAATGGAAAGTTCCTGAATTCCAAAGTGGTCAGAAGCCCCAAGACGAAGCATCGAATAATGCTTTCGATAACGATAGCTCTTCAGCTAGGCTAGTCGCCGCTGAAAAACATCGATTGTCCCGACGGAGCGAATGATTGGAAGGGGATAGAGAGGAGTGATTGGAGGGAAGGGATAATCTCCTTGTTTCTTCTTGAACAAGTGTGTTAGATTCATTGACTTGAGTGTGAGTGCCCCAAATCCTGCTAGCGAAAGAGCCAAGAACCAAACCCCCTTCTCGGCGACTAGCGTTGCGATGATAATTCCTGCCAATGAGAAAATAGCTTCTGCAACGATCGTCCAGTCGTGGGGTATGTTTCTGAAGTACTGGATCTTCGATGTCCCGATGCCTAATCCAGACTTTGGCGTGCGGTAGTTGAAAAAGCCAGTCCTTCCTAAAATGCCGTAGAAAAACCCCATCGAACAAAGAACAACAGTACATCCGGAAGTGTACGAGAGTATGGGAATCAGAGCGAGATTCCTGACGGTGAGGAGATTCTGAATCTTCAGTGCGTACCCCGCAGAAGAGAAGAACAGGGCAGCCGGCAGAGTGACTGCGGCGACATAGACTGGATTTGTGAATATCGAATCTCCAGGTGGAACGAGACCAAAGAGGACTGAAAGAGCGGAAAGGAAGTTCACCATAATCCAGCTCAAACTAGAAAAAGGGGTTACGATCATGAGAAATATTGCGAGTTTCCTCGAAAACGAGATTTTGGAAGAACTGAGTATTTCATGCCAGTATTTCGAAATGCATCTTGACCAGCCCTGAGATGTTCTTGCAGCCTGTTTTTTCCATGTCTCAAGCGTCGGCGGATCCTCGCTCATTATCCGAACATCGCTGAGATAGATTCCTCTTTTTCCTGAAAGATACAGCTTGATAGAAACATCTGCATCGTCAGCCATTCGCTCATTTGACCCAAGCCCCACCTGTCTCAAGTCATGCGTGGACACGAGAGTGAAGCCCCCTTGAAATGAAAAAGGAATATTGAATCTGTATGCTCCCATTTTGGTTATCATGTCTCCCATGTCTAGTGAAATTGCGTAAAGCTTGGTGATTAGGTTCTGATTCCTGTTGTAGTGCCCGACGCGGAAGGAAACGAAAGACGCATTACGATGCTCCGCCAAAGCTGCCAGTCCCTTGGTCAAGACTTCCGGGGTGACCGCAGAGTCAGCATCCAGAAGAAGAACAAACTCGCCTTCCACTAGATCCATTGCCTTGTTGAGCGCGCCCTGCTTGAAATTCGCCCTAGATCTTCTTCTCGAAACGATAGCATGAATCCCGGCCAGACTCAACTCTTCCAGTTTCGCATCGATTACTTGAGTCGTGTCGTCGGTAGAATCGTCGGCGACTACTACCTGCAATCTTGACCTTGGGTAGTGGAGATCCTTGATTGCGTCTAACGTCCTTCCGATTACAAATTTCTCATTGAAGGCTGCGATGAGTATGGAAACTAGAGGTGTCGCAGCAGGAAAGGAATCTGCTTTTGGAAGCCTCTTGGGGTAACGTAGCGAACTGGTGAGGAGAAATAGCCAATAATATGAAAGTAGCAGTGTGGGGACGCTGAAGATTAAAGAAACCACGGAGACAAGTAGCCAGAATTGCATGGGTCCATCCCCGCGAGCTTTTGCAAACCTTTCCTTCTTATGTAAATTTTGTCCTGGGATCTTATCCTGTGAGTTCGTGCAGACAACTCTTTTGGAGAGTTCAACATTTCATATTGCGCCTAATGGAACGCGGCTCATCAATGTCTTCTCCTGGGTCTTTCGGAACGATGAATAACAAGACAGGGATTACAATCGTGTCACGATGCAATGGTCTTTGAAGAGATTGTCGTATAGTTACCTGCATAGGCAGAAGCAATGACACAGTTTTGGAACCCTCCTCAAGATATTTATCAACGTGCGACTGCCCTTAACATCTAGCACTGAGATAGTTTGGCCCATTACTTCACACCCGAGGAAGCCAACAGGATACTTCCCCAGGTTCGCGAAATCATTCAACGAGTAGTCGTTCTCAAGAAGACAATAGATACATCATCAGGAAAATCTAGAAACGAATCAGTAGACGAACTCGGCATTCAAATCTCAAAGCTCGAAGAAATAGGAGTCGAACTCAAGGACATGGAAACTGGATTGGTTGATTTCCCCGCAGATAGGTTCGGCGAACTTGTCAGCCTGTGCTGGAAGCTCGGAGAAGACCGAATTCTTTACTGGCACAGATCGAGCGAAGGGTTCAGAGGAAGAAAGTTATTGAGACCGGAACCACTTGAGGCAAAGTGAAGCGCCATCATGATACCTTCTTGTTCACGAAGTTTTCATAATAAGAGATGACTATTCCTTCCTGCTTTTTCTCAATAGATCCTCCTCTTTTTTCTCTGACAAGCGCAATGGATTCGTTTGGATTGCCTTTCTTTACGCGGCTCAAGTACGCGGCTAGAACCGTTCCAGTTCTTCCTTTTCCCGCAGCGCAGTGAACAACAATCTTGTTTCCTTTAGCAATCTCAGAAAATAGAAATTCTACGCTATTCAAAATCTGATCGAGGTTTGGAATTGCGTGGTTCTTGATTCCGACTTCAAGATAATCAAAGCCCTCGAGCCATTCCTTTT
>DAIDAB010000088.1 GCA_027310845.1 bacterium
TTTCTAAGGCGTGAATCAAGCCCAACCAGATCTCCGAGCTCAAAAGGGCCGAGAGGATAACCGTAGCCCAATCGCATTGCTAGGTCAATGTCTCTCACAGATGCGATCTTCTTTTCCAAGAGCGAGCTAGCTTCAGCAAAAACGGAGAGGCCTATTCTGTTTGCGACGAAACCAGGATTGTCAAAGACATCGATTGGAATCTTGCCCAGCGCTCTTGCTGTTGCTTCAATCTTCGATACCACTTCGGGAGAACTTTCATCTGTTCGCACAACTTCGACAAGTTTCATCACCTGCGGGGGATTGAAAAAATGCATACCGACGATTCTCTCTCTGACCTTCTTGTCAAGCGATTCCCCTATCCTCGAAATGGAAAGTGTGGAAGTGTTGCTCGCGAGGACGCCGCCTGTTGCAAATGAGGCCTTTTGCATGATCTTCCTCTTTGTTTCAAGATCCTCTATCGCGGCTTCGAGGACAATGTCTACATCCGAGGCAGCTGCTTCAATCGAGTCAGAACGTACAATCCGTGAAAGAACCTTCTCTGCCTCTTCTTTGCTCAATCTTCCCTTCGCGACAGAGTTTTCGAGTCCATAGCGACCCTCACGCACGAGGGAAAGTCCATTACTCAACTGGGCTTCGTTGACATCGTAACATGATACGGAATACGCGAATTGCGCGAAGACCTGTGCAATCTGAGCACCCATGAGGCCAAAGCCGATGACCGCGACCTTGCCTTGCGGAGCACGCGCCGGTTCGGAGACCATGAGCGCAGCCAAAGGCACGCTTACTGTCTATTAAATTGAATCTTGGACGAGCTCTTCGAGCTCTGCTTCACTCACCGCCCCTATCCTGCTCGACTCGGGGTGCGAATTTCGGAACACAACATAAGCAGGGATTGAAGAAATATGGTAGCGCGAAGCTAGATTGCTGTCTTCCTCCACATTCACTTTTCCAAAAACTATCGACTCGTGCCGGTTCGCCATCTTTTCGATCAATGGATTCATTCTGACGCATGGTTTGCACCAAGGCGCCCAGAAGTCCACGAAAAGTTTCTTCGAACTGCGAAGCATTGGATCAAAATTTGATGAATTGAGTTCAACGACACGAGTCATATACACTAGGGGTAACTTGACACTCATTTAATGTTAGAGGTCAAGTAGGAATCTCAACGTTACTTGTTGTTTATTTTCTTCGATCTTCATTTGGTGATAAGTCGGAGCTTTGATTGCAGTTTTCTGTTCATGCCTTGTCAGATCGAATTTTTCTCCAAAGATTTGAGCTACAAGTCGAAAGCCTTTGACCGTTTTCGAAATTCTGCAATCGAATTTTGAGTAGATCATATTTTCAGTGTCTTGCTTTATTATCAGTGCTTCGAGCCAGGAGTAGAGAAGCGCTTCCTTGTCTTCTGCTTCTACTGTAATTTCATCAGTGGTTTCGGGTACAATTGATCGAATATCAACCATCGTGTCTTCGAGCGCTCGAGCTGCGTTTTCAAAAGCTTCTTCAAGCGTGGCTCCGTAGGACTCTATCTCCGCGTCAGTCGTGTGTTCTAGAAACTTGTATTGAACTGACAAGAGGAGCCAGCTTAAGGAGAAAGAATGCGCGCTGTGCTTTTATTACTTGTTTGACCACGGGATGCCAAGGAGCAAGCTTAAAGCTCTCTGAGACCTCCTACAGCGGAGAACCCAAAGCATTAGCTAAAAAAAGGTCTAATTCGTGAATAAATCAGCATCCCGAAGAAAAGCCAATGAATGTCATGGTTACAACTATTTCAGTACGCAAGACGACTTGCTTTAAGGCCTCTTTCTCCCCCCAAAAGCAGAGAAGAGGCTTGACGCACGCATTAGAAAGACAAAGCCATTGTTAGAATTTCGAAAATTCAAGATTCAACCGAAAAATTTCCATCTTCGAAGGAGGCGTCAGGCAAGCCGTGTGCGGCTGGCTCGGGTAAGTATTTTTACTCCTTTGGAAGGCGGGGAATGCAACAACTTGCGCCGGGGCAATGCCGGGGTTCTAATAGAGCCCGAAGGCAGAGTGGACTATTGCGCGGATTCGGTTTCAAGTGGAACCGAAGCGTAGGCCTTGAGTTTTTCTCAAGAGACAGATAGCCCGTGGCCGTTCTACGGCCTCGTCGGTTCGAATCCGGCCCCCGGCGCTCATGATTCCCCCGAGATTCCATATCCGAGATCGGTCCACCAGGCCGATTTGGTCAACGATTGAGAGAATATCGACCATACTTGATGATTGAATCTCGCCTATGGCAGACAAATAACGCAATCTCTTTGTTTTGTGGATATGATGTCAATAGAGGGTAATCAGAGTTCTTCCACTTCTATTTCCTCGAGCTGCCACATGTCTTCCAATTCTTTTGCGATGGCGTTTCGAGGAATCTCTTTCGCCGCTGCCCTTGTAGCCATTTCACTCTCAATCACTGCTACTCTCTGGCTTGTTGTCTCGCTGGCTCTGGCAAAGTCATTTTCAAGGTATTGGACTCTCCTAACAGACTCCCTGAGTTCTTCTTGGAATGTCCTAACCTCCAGAGCAAGGTTATTCTCTAGCAATTCGATCTTGTTCTTAATCTCCGTTATCCCGGCTTCAAGCGCGGTAAATTTGCCCATGCTTTCTGCAGTGTCGTTTTCGAAACTCCGAATTCTTTCATTTAGAGAGGTTCCAAGGTTCTCAAGCAAGTTCAATCTAGCACCATTCCCCGATACGTCATTTTTGAGACTCTCCAAATGTGTGTTAGTTATCTTGCTTTTTTCAGCCATCGAATCCTCCATTGTTTCGAGTCTTTGGCTTTGGAGTAGAGATTCATTGGCTTTCTCATTGGTCAAATCGTCCAGTGTCTCGACAATTGTCTGAAATCTGCTCTCAAGAATCTTGAAGTCGTTTCTGATCCCGTCAAATGCATTTTCTAATTCCGCGACGCGTTTAATGCTCAGAGAAACCTCCCCCTCTAGAGAGTTTTCTCTTGTTTTGCGCTCTTCGATTTCGGTTCTAATGGTTTCTATCTTCTCGAGACTAGTTGACAAGCCATTAGACAAAGCTTCCATCCTGGAGCTACTCTCAACAATGTTTCTCTCAAGCTTTTGCAACCTACCGTCCCTGCCTCTGCTCTCATTTTCAAGAACTTCCTCTCTTGCTTTGATCGATGCAATCTCATCATCAGCGTTCTTGCTGGTCCCGTGGAACTTCTTTGTGAGCACTTCCAGGGAAAGCGTGTTGTTGGTCAACCCAGTTTCAATGGCTTCGATTCTGCGCCCCGTGGCAGTGATCCCATGTGAGAGGGATTCCATTTTGCTTAAGCTTGATTCAATGTCCTTCTTGTAGGTCTCAAGCTTGCGGTTGCTTGCGACAGCATCTCTGGCTAGAGCCTCAATCCGATTATCATTTGGAGATATGCCATTATAAAGTCCATGTCCGGCAAGATTGTTTGAGATATATTGAGTGTTGATGGAATCAATTTTCCGAGTTCCTTCTTTCACATCAATTGAGAGAGCTTCCAGTCGAATTTGGTTACTGGCAAAGTCATCAACAAGTGTCTTGATTTTGTGATCAAGTTGACCGACCTGTTGAGATAGCTCTTCAAAACGGTTGTCGCTCTCTTCCTGTTCTTCGGACTTGCACTGCTTTTTCATAATCTTGGAGCGCCCGTGATTCCAAGCATTCATAGTCATATGAGTTCTTTTTCTTGCCACGCGTGCTCTATTTTCCCTGACAAATTTCTTTTACTGTCAATGTCGCAAAGAACGATGTTTTGCTCGCTGTCAGCTGGTATTGCGCCACAAAGGGTGTCTGTACGGTTTACTTCCTCAGAGTGGATTCCTCAATGCAATGCCGGCGCTTCTGACTTTTCGATCTTCAATCCTTGATATCAAATCCAATGATATCATTGTGACTGTGAGTGAAACGACTGTTAGCACAGGAATCCATTCGTAAGAATAGATCGCAAAATCATTGATGAATATCGAATTATAGAATTGAATTGCCAAATTGGCATAAAGAAGTGTCGGAGCATATATCAGCACAAAAGAAATAATGCTGCTCAAAGCAAACTTGCGCTGATTTCTTCGCTTTAAGCATAGAAAGAAAATCAGGGGGAGACTGATTATGCTCATTCTCGGATCAAACGAGCTCAGTACGAACGAGGCGCCTGAAAGCCTCGAATCTCTCAATATCAAGTAAAAGGTAAGAACAAGGAACATGGTCTGAAGAACTCTCGCTTCTCCTTGTTCCCACAAGCGCCAATAGCTCCAGCTCCAAAAAGTAAGGTTGGAAATGGAGGGCACTAGGGGTTGAAGAAGAGCAAATAAAAGTGTCAGAGAAAAGAAAGCAAAAACCCTATTTTCTACAAAGTCATCTTTTCCTGATATCTCTTTCATGATCTTGAAAAGAAGATATGCAATCAATGGAAGAAGCATGAACTGAAGCAGATCGAAGACTAGCAGCGCATTCGGATAATCGAAAAAAATAACCAAGGGAACTATGAAGAGAGGAAGGAAGAACGGAGAATAGCGAAAGTTCTGAGGATTAGGAATGATTGGATAGTCCTTTGAAAGATTTCCTTCATGATACACCTGTGTCGGATTGAATATGAAGCGGTACCCTGCTTCATAATACGCTGAGAAATCCCTCGCGACCGTTATGCAACCATGCGTATCGCAAAAGATTTGCGTTCCAGAAGTGTATGGAAGCGCCGACAAGAGCGTAAGACCATTTAAAATAATCAATATTGTAGCGAGAAGGAAAAAGCAAATCCTTGCAGTTTGTGGTCTCAACACAACATTCCTCTACCTATAGAGCGGCCATTTGGACAAATTCAATTTTTGAAAACTGTGGAAAACTTCAGTAATTATGGATTCATTAGTCTACTAACTCGATCCTAAACATAATTTGGGATGGCGTTGCGGACCCTCCACTCCCTCTCTTCGCTCTCGCTTTCCTATACGTAGAACAAAGAGTGATTGGTTAATAACGAGTGGAAGAGGAAACAGCACCTCCCTTAAGCTTTCAGAATTTGAGGCAGATCTGTCTGTAACGAGGCCATGCCATGAGATCTATTCCATATTTTGCGTAAATCTTAAGGTGATTGATGGATTGCGCGGTTTCCGTTTCTCTTGCCAATTGCCTTGGCACGTTAGTCTCTGAACAGTCTTTCAAGGTTGTTTGGTCGCTAGGTTTCTCCTCTTTTACCATCTCCCGCTCTTTCGCATGCGTATCTTTAAGGAACCCAAGGTGCCTAGGAATTACTCGAATTGAATCTTGCTTACTGCGGAATCAGGGTGAGCCACCTCGAGAGGTCGCTAGAATTCTATGTTGGTGTGATGGGGCTTAAGCAGATTGGGAGAGGAAAAATGAATCATGGCGGTATCTATGTCATGCTGCAGGACGAAAAGACGAAGCAGAAATTAGAATTGAACTGGTATCCAAGGGAGAGTAAGTTTCACACTGAATATGTCCTTGGTGAAGGCATAGATCATCTTGGCTTCATTGTTGATGATGTAAGAAAAATATACTCAGAACTGATTTCCAAGGGCGCTATCCCTGCTGTCGCACCGTGGCAGGAGATTAAAGGAGACGATAAGAGTTGGATAGGATTCGTAAAGGATCCAGATGGAATCTGGATCGAATTAATTAACCACTAAAGACCTTCAACCTAACAAGACAACCCAGTAATGTGCCAATGCCTTTGCCAATGGATTCCTCAAATACAGGATCAGAACTTTTTTTGCCAGTCGTCGAGTACGTCAGGCGCCGCATCATTGATCTCTGAACGTGCACAATAGCTTAGAGATATCCAAAGAGCTCAAACTAACAGCCCTAAGAAAGGATCTGTGTAAAGCACATACTTTACAATGAATTTTGATGCTTTGTAGAATGCGCGGCTTGATCCAGCCCTTATTTCAGCTTCTGAAAAAGTAAAATGTCATAAGTAGAAGTGAAAGCAATGGCTTTGGACTTTTCTCAATTTCCTTAATGAACCCCCCCTCCCCCCTTTTCACACTGGAGTACATGCTGATCCTGCTTAAGAAACAAGTGTCCACAAAGAAAGCAAGGAAAATTGGACCTTGCGCGAATATTGTTTCGAAGCTATAGTGAGTTGGATGAGAATGATCTCTGTCGTTCGCGCTTTGACTTCTAAAGGAATCTTTTTTCAAATGACCCAGCTACGAGCTTACTCTTGAGCATATTCTTGAAGTATCGAGGTAGGTGTCCCTTTGATTGATTAGAGAGAGGAATGTCATTTCTAAAGAGATTTTGCGCGCCGCCGCCACTTTTGACCTTCTCGAGTATCCTGAACTTCTATTCCAGCTCCAAGTAGTTTCTCCCTAAGTGCATCAGCGCGATTCCAATCCTTTGATTTTCTCGCTTTCTCCCTTTCCTCTAGCCAAGATCTGATTTCCGCGGGGAGTGTTGAAAGATCTGCTGGCGCGGGACTGACAACAGCGAAGATCGAATCAAAGTCAGTTAGAAGGAATGCGCGCATTAATTCTGCGCCGTCCTGTGAGACTCCTTCATCAAGGAACCTGTTCCCCTGCGTTATGAAATCAAAAACTACTGCAAGAGCCTTTGGTGTGTCAAGATCATTGTCAAGCGAAGATCCAAAATCTAATCTTGTTTTCGTAACTAGCTCTTTCACCCTGGGATTGTCTTTCAAAGTCCTTCCCGAGCTGATAGCGCGTTCCAGTCGTGATGCAAATTCGTTTATCCTCTCAACAGAAGCGGAGGCCTGTTTCAATGATTGCTCAGTGAAATTGAGTTGATCCCTGTAGCTGCCAGAAAGTAAAAGGAAGCGAAGCGACGCTCCGTCCACTCCCTGATCCTTTAGCTGCTGTATGGTGATGAAATTGCCCAGTCTCTTTGCCATTTTCTGATCGTTGATCAAAAGATGCGCAGAGTGGAGCCAGTATCTAACGAACTTTTTGCCTGTGTAGGCCTCCGACTGGGCAATCTCGTTTTCATGATGGGGGAATATGAGGTCGACACCTCCAGTATGAATGTCAAACTCCTCGCCGAGATATTTCATCGACATCGCAGAGCATTCTATGTGCCATCCAGGGCGTCCCTTGCCAAGCTCAGTCTCCCAGAAGATATTGCCATCGTTTTCATCCCAAGCCTTCCAGAGGGCAAAGTCCTCAGCTGAAGTCTTGTCGTAATCATCCTGCCTCACTCTAGCTCCTGGCTTTAGTTCCGAGACATTGAGCCCAGAGAGCCTTCCATATGGTTTGAACTTTGAGATATTGTAGTAAATCGAGCCATCCTCAGCCTTGTACGCATATCCTTTCTCCACAAGAGAACTGATCATTTTCACCATTTCTGCAATATGATCCGTCGCGTAGAGATAGAATTCTGCGCGCTCTATTTTAAGAAAATCAAGGCCCTCAAAGAACGCCTTTGCATATTTTTCTGTGACATTGCGCCGTTCAAGGTTTTGCTCTTTGCAGACCTTGATTATTCGGTCATCAACATCGGTGAGGTTCATTACTTGGGTGACATTGAATCCCTTGTACTTGAGAAAGCGGCGGAGCAGATCCTCGAAGACAAACGTGCGATAGTTCCCGATGTGAGGATAATTCCAGACCGTTGGGCCGCAGGTGTACATCTTCACCTCGGTTGGATTCAAGGGCGAGAATTCCTGGAGCTCGCGCCCCATTGTGTTGAAGAATCTGATCAATTAGCTCATGCCTAAATGAAGTAAGCAATTCAAGTAGATGACCTAAACGTTTTAGGGAGGAGACGTAAAGGCGTGTCTCTCAACATTGGTTACTTTGGAATATTCGATCTGCTCGTGATGGACCTGTACTCGTCTTGTGTTATAACATGAATCACTGGCTGGTGCTGGATTATGTAGACCGGAAGTCCAGCTGGGTCGGTCTGCCCAGTCTTCATGACTTTGGTAAGGACAAGTTTGATGCCCAAAACGTATCCATCATCAATCGAGTAGTAATTCCATTCCTCTGCAAGAGGTTTGAACCCTGTCGCCCTTCCAGTCGGCATTTGAGGTTGCATGTTGATTCGATGCTCAAAAGGGAGGATATCCTGCTCAACCTTAATACTTTGCGATGAGGAGATTGAGCCCGCAGATTGCACCATTGGTGGATGTGAAACGTGCCTCTCCTTAAGGGCGATTCG
>DAIDAB010000089.1 GCA_027310845.1 bacterium
ATCCAATACACATGTTGACTTGTTGAAAAACCAAAAATGGAATTGGATGGCAAACCGTTAGACTTGCTTCAAACCTAAACAGGTCGCTTGGTCGTCTTTCTTTGCACTTTTCCCTAGGTTGCTGGGCCGGAAAAGTGAATCCCTCAGACAAAAAAATGGCTGCTTCAGAAATATTCGTTAGGTTCAGATATTCTTCTATTTCACACTATATAGTGGTGGACATCGGAAGTGAAAATTGGAGGTCGCAACTGTAACAGCTATCAGAGTTCTCACAAACCAGACCCAATTAATCCGCCCATATCGGTCATGAAAGCATCGCGCCGACCCTCCCAATACTTCTCATCATCGCCTTTCTTCCTTTCATCTTCATGTGTAGACTCGTCAGCAACAATGGGATGACTCAATCTGATCTCGTCTTCTGTTTTGCAACAAGCGCACGAAATTTCTATGCACTCACTTGCCTTTTTGTGATTGCATTTTTCGCAATAACAGACATCGTTTTTCTTGCTCAAAGCCAGAGGATTATAACACTTCCCACAATAAAGGTCTTCAGAAAACTACTTCTAGGATAACGTGACAAAGCGAAATGGATTTTCAGCTGAGTACACGCCGCAACACTGATGAACCTTTGAATGACTATCGGTCTCAGTGCGGCTCGAATCTATTCAACCAGATTAGGACAGCTAAACTAGTTTTATCAAATTATCTCGAAATGGAGTGAGGATCAGCTTCAATTATCTTGAATTCCACCAAGGGTTAGCCTCTAGCCATTTTCACGATTTGCATGAGTCCTTCTGCGCGACTCAAATGGCTCAAGCTTGCGGAGTGCCCAATAACGAAGATTTTGTTCGGCTAGCAAATTCTTGGCCTCACTACTCTATTGTATGTTCATAAGAGGATTGAGGTCTTTCCAGCCATATGCAATTTCTTCGAAGTTTGCTCCTCCGATCTGAATCTCCTGCGAGCTCACAAATAATCCGCCGAGTCTTTCATAGAATTGACGATAGGGATTCTTGGCGAGAACCCACACAAGCATTGAATCAATGTTGAGATCAGCAAGTCTCTGTACGAGTGAACGAACGAGCTTCTTCCCAATGCCTTTGCCTCGATATTCTTCCAAGATGTAGATCGCGTAAAGCTCACCTGCGTAACTTGTAT
The DNA here is from genome assembly GCA_027310845.1 of bacterium. Lineage (GTDB taxonomy): Archaea > Thermoproteota > Nitrososphaeria > Nitrososphaerales > CADDZS01 > JASHOD01. The sequence goes on from DAIDAB010000089.1 coordinate 1,159, forward strand.
CTTTGGCACGGTTCGTGCCTCCAGAAACAAACCCAACGACTGTTTTCGCAGGTACATTAATTGGAGTGTCCTCGGCGACGAGCACAATGTTTCCGGCATTACCAATCGCTTGGGACCACATAGCTTCTCGGTCAACATACGATAGACTTGCAAGATAATTTTCATCAATGATGCCTTTGTAAGCAGTTCTCCAACTGTCAACGTGCACTCTGGCTATCGCTGCAGAGTCTGAAGCAACTGCTCGCCTTACATCTGAATCCAAGTTTGTCAACCCCAACATTCGTTTTCAGCATTTAGTTCTGCATCAAGATAAGCGATTTAGGAGAGTTCAGTTGCACAAGCAGGTGGTAAAATAAAAATGCCTATCATTATGTGATCATAAATGCATAGCTTATTAGAAATCGGTTCGGGCATATGATCTTAACTTGATTTTATTTCTATCATCTGACAAAAGCCCAATAAGTCTTTGTTAAGATCAAATACTCTCCTATTGGATATGTTCTCCAGCGAGACCGCGTATGAGTACAGATAGGAAACCAAGGATCTCGAGCAATTTGCTTATCGGGCTCATAGTTGGCATATTCGTCGGACTCGTAGTCCTTGGACTCATTTTCGCCAACTTTGGATACCTGATCTTTCCTACCAATACCACGACTCAGGGACCAGGAATCTCTTTCACGGGGTATGAGCTCTTCAGCGGATCAAACTCCTCGATCTCTTACACAAAGGCCTGCGGTGGTGATGCATACCTGGTCATTGACATGCACAACAACACTCCAAACCCGATCCATATAACGAACGTAACGATCTACGGATCTTCACTGAAGCAAAACGCGACTACGTTGGTTTCAGTCTCTAGTAACTCATGCCTGCCCATCGCACAGAGCAACCCGGAGATTCCCGCGAATTCTGATTACGAGTTCGTGGGCTACCTGAGCATCAGTCTTGCTTATTTGACCAACTGCAACTTCCTGATTCAATTTGATAGCGGTCAAGAGTTCTCCCATGTCATGGTTGCTCAGGTTTGATCTTTCGGATTAATTTTTAAAAAGCCGCAATTGGCCGACGATCAATCAGCCGACAAATAGAGAACTTCAAATGAATCTCCTTGAAACTCAGGGCGGATAGTTAGAGCAGGTGAAGAGGCAAACAAGCATCGTATGACATGAGCTGTGTGGGCCACGCACACTCGCAATAAGCCAACAAATCTAGCTCGTTGAATGTTCTGACCCGACAACCTCTGCAAACAATGTACCAGAGGGATAGGGAGAATTGGTACTTGTTGTTCCAATTTCCGTGAGTGTCTGACATGTTGTTCCATAAGGATAGTAGTTGGGTACACCGTTTCCTACCACTAATTCCAACTCGGCCCAGCAGGTCTGGATTTGAGGTGCAAGCCATCCGAGATCCAGGATATAGCTCCCATTGGAGTTGGCAAGTGGATGAATGTCGTACTCTACTAAGATTCCCTCATTTTCATTGGATGTGCCGCCTATCGAAAAGTTGGAAGGCTGAGCGGTCACAGTAAAGTTTGACATCGCGCTGCTCGATGGGCTGGTGAGGATCAAGCTGGGCCCGTTGCTAACAGCACCGATGCTCAATTGCTGGGTCGGAGCGACGTTGATGGGAGCACCCGAGTCATAATAGTAGAATCTCACACACAGAATCAAGTTGGAGTTCTCATCGACATAGTATGTTCCGTTGCTTGTAGGAGGGGTAGAACAAATCATGCCCAAACTCTGGCTTGTTGTGGTGTTTGTCAAGCTTGTTATCCTCGATATTGTGGTGGTCTGCAGGCCGGTCCTTGATGTAGTTCCAGCTCCACTGGGCACATACGTCACCCCGATGCCTATGCTGAGTGCTATTATTACTGCAATAACAAACCCAACCACAGCCTGGGCTCCAACTTTCATGCTCAACTACCTGTGTGAGTATGCCCAGTTGATTGATTTATTGCTACGCTTTTGTGTACGAAGAAATCCTTCATTCAATCATTTGTAAAGAGTTGAGATCGTGCTTGCTAATCTTAGAAAAACAGAGCAAATTTAGAAGAGCTGTCTTTCCCAACACGTTATCAGCTTCAAAGGTGCGTAACTAGATTTATGTCCAATGCCGGTACGTCTTCAGGAGATGCTGATGATGGAGGAGAAAATAACGATGTCCTCAAGGGGACAACGCTCAGAGTCTACCGCTTCCTGTATCGGCATGGCAAGCCAGCTCGCTTGACTGATGTGCAAAAGGCACTAGGAATGAGCTCGCCTTCTCTGGCGCAGTACCATCTCAGAAAGTTGCAAGCGGCGGGGCTGGTTCAAGAGAAGAATGAAGGATACGTTGTGGATAGGATTGTATTCGAAAACATGATCAGGATCAGGAATGCGATAATACCGTTTCGAATAGCATACTCAGGTTTCTTCGCAACAACGCTTCTGTTGATGCTCACGCTATTGCGACCTTCATCTCTCACTTCGTTGTATGCCTTCGCAATCATTGTAAATGCCGCGGCGCTGGGAATTTTTCTCTACGAAGCCCTATCTGCGATTTTTCGGAATCGGGTATGAATTGACCCTGAGATTATCCGCGAATTCTGTCTTTACCTCAAACCTCCTCAGTCAGCATGAGAGAGTCTCATTGACTTTTCTCCAGCTAATCCGCCCCAATCTTCACGTTTGATATCATGCAATTCGCATCGTAGTCTGCATTTGCGTCACAATCGACATTTCAGTGGCAACTATCGTCGTCTTGGCGTCACCATCTCAATTTCAGCCTGCGCGTCAACAATCGAATATTTTAGAGACACATTTCTTCTACGCAGCTCGTCAAGGAATTCCCACGGTGACACAGCAGCAATTTTTGAAGACTGCTCCAATGAAGTCTTCTATTTGACGTATTTCTCTAGAGAGTTGATTGATCATCTCCTGTCAGCTCTTGAAGCTCTCTGAGAGATAGTTTCAAATGTTTTGGAATAACAAATGAGATACTTTCACTCAAAGCTCTTGACCTCGCTGTGTGAATTCTTGAATTATCCCCCCGCCTATCCATCCCAAGGCACCAAAGTTTGTCACGTTTTTCACGTAATCAACTTTCGTGAGTATGCCACTCATTGATAACTCGAAGATGATGCCAAGAGTCGTAATATTTTCTACTCTAAATTGTTCAGCCAATCTCCTGCCTTTTAGATCATCAATGAACAATCTATCTTTCCCCTCTGTAGCCAACGAAATAGCCTGGGCCTCTCCTTAGCCAACGACATCTGTTCTGACAAGGAATGAAAGTAGAATAGAAGAAGTAGGTGGTGGGAGGCAAGCTGAGGTTCCAGACATTAAGGTTATGAGAGCACGCATTCTTCATTGTTGATCGCATGGAAAAAGACTGGGACGTTCTGTGTGTTTGTCGCCCTATAGCTTGCAAGAAGCCAATCGCCAGGTGCGAAATTTAGGCTTCGCTCGAGCAATGCATCGTCAATAGCAAAGGTGTCTCCCACGAGCTGCCTGTCGTACGGCCTTGGAAGCGTGCCTACAAAATAGCTGTGTATCTGGTGCAGTGCGCTCGTGTTAAGGTGCGCGAGCCTCTGAGTCGAAATCCATCCGTGAAGGTGGTACTTCCTTCCATGTCTCAGCAGCCTCTCTACCGCCCTGCTCGACTCTGCGGTGCCCTCCGCGGCCTTGTAGAGCGAGTCACTAGGGACAAATTCCTGCGCCTCGTCGAAGACAAAGAGTATCCTTGGATGCAAATTGAAACTAGAGCGCCTTCGCCTAAACACGTCGTCAATGATACGGGCAGCAATGTCCCTTGAGGTCTCGATTTCCTCATCGATGACAAAGAGCTTTGGCGTATTCTGGGAATCGTCGAGCAGTTCCGTAACAAGCGTCTCAAGAGAATATCCAAGCTCCTCTGGCTCGCCAATGTCTTGCTGCAGCCTCTCCAGCATCGCGCTGACTAGTCCATACAGCGTCGTGTTCGTCCTGACACCGGAGCGCTTGAAGTATTCTAGTATCTCCGAGAGGAGCGGAAGTATTTCCTTGTCAACTAGGTCTTCATCGCTTTTCTCCGAGTCCTTTAGGAAGGCGTTGATCCTATCTATTACATAGATTGATGCCTGCTGGTTTGCGTTGAATTTCTCTGACGCGGTCTGGCTAAGAGAGTCAAGCAGCCCTGCATAAGTCCTGTAGTGAGAAACAGCGTCGAGGTACCCGGGCTTGATGTACATAGGCTTGCACTTTTCCTGATCGAACAGTTTCTCAATTAGCTTCTCAATCTCCTTAGCCTTCGGTTCTAGGGCGTCAGGCACCACGTGTTTCTTTCGGAACTCTTCGGCTTTCTGCGCGTTGCTCGGCTCTTTCTTTCTGTTCGGCTCTCCTCGCATTGAGTAGACAATCCTGCTTGAAAGCGACACAAGCTGGTCAAGCAAATGAATCCCATACTCTGATGAAACATCAAACACCACGACTTTGAGGTCTGGAATCGCCGCAAGAGCCTTTCTCACAACCATCGAGGTGAGATAGCTCTTTCCGCCTCCAGTGTGGCAGAACACTCCCACATGGTAGTTGATGAGTTGAGTGAAATCAATTGTAAATGGCACAGTTTCATCTATGACTCCTAAGAGATCACCAATGCAGTACGCATCAGCACTAGCTTCTCCAGGCTTTGGGACGTAGCAGACAAAACGCCTGACCGCCTCCTTGTTCAGGAGCCTCACTTCAGAGCCGACCAAAAGAGGCGAGTATTTCCTCTCGTACTTTATCCCATCAGAGAAATCCACAATGTATCCAGTGGGGGATGCGATGATGTCGACCCAGGTACTCTTGGAGTTATGTTTCCACTCCTGTTCAATTAATCCCATGAACTCTCCCCTCAATGCGCCAGGCTGGCTCGTACTCAATGTGAGCATAGAGTAGTGCATCGGTGCAATGTCTGCTATTTCGAAAACTGAATAGGCCATGTCAGACGCTAGGTTCTTGACATTAGGAATCGCGAGAAGCTGCCCTGGAGAGAGTTTTTGCACGACTTCGGGATCGTAAACCGCTTCGACTCTAGCAAGCTTGAAAGTCGTCATAGTCTTTCCATCCGCTGACTGCCTAGTCTGGGTAGAAACCTCCCTCAGCTTTGCTTCGAACTTGCCGTGGAGATCTTCAAGCCAGCCACGCTTACCTTCAGAACCTGCGGCGCCTTTCTGGATAGAATCGAGCTTGCTCAAGAGGAATCAGGCATCAACTGGATCTCGATTTGAGATTAAATGCATACTGATTTTTCTCACTTCTTCGATCTGCGCTCAGATTCTACAGTAGCTCTGTAATCTCTGTACCTCCGCTCGTAGAGTATTTGTTGGTCAAGCCTTGATTTGCTGATCTCGAGGTCAACCGCTGCGGAGCATGTCCTTTTCGCTTCGGTTTCAGCTATTTTCGCCCTCTTGTCCGCCAAAAACAGTGGGTAATTGTGGCCGAGGGCTTCAGGTATTGGCTCCCTACCCATAGAGGAGAGTATGCCCATGATCAAGTCGGAGATGGGCGCATCTTTCAAGAAATGAATTGCTGGGACGATTCTTTCCTCAACCGTGTCCCTATGAGTCAACAAGAGTTCTGGCCCTTCGATGCTCTCGTATTGTGGATAGCACGGCCTATCGTAAAGGAAGACATGGGAGCGAACTGTGGGATCATCTTCGCTGTTCCAGAGCTGAAAATAGGCCTTTACGAACATCCTTTCAGGTGCTATGACGTTCTTGAATGCGCCCTTCACGGAGCACTCTCCTCTCTTCTTTGATTCGCCGCCTGGACTGATTGTGCGAAAGCAAACATCGTACTCAAAAGTCCTCCACGGAGTTCTTAAGATCGAATTGTTGACTAGGCTGTTTGCCTGAAGGAGCATCTTATCGCTCTCAAATCTCGGAATCTCTTTCAAGAGTCTGAGGAGGCCTCCTGTTTCAAGTATTGGAATAACCGTCCTAACAAGTTCGTTTGCTGCAGAGTCCTTCACTATCCCGAGAAGCAATATGTTTCTCTTCCACGCCTCGAACAGGAGCGCTGAAATCATGACAAGAGTAAGATAATCAATGTCTTCAGCAGTGATCCACCTGTCTAGGCCTTTATACCGTAAAGGATGATCTTTCCCGTGACGGTGGAAGATGTAGTTTGAGAGTTCTAGAGTACCTTCAAGCAGTCTTTTCCAGAAGTTCCTCAGAGAATCAGAAGCAAAGATCATATGCTCACCAGATGAGTCTTGTTTCACTGCATAGGCTCCGCGAAATGCGGGAGTCTTGTCAAGCTCTCTCTGGATGTATTCTATTCTTCCTTCGTTTGCACGAAGTCTTTCCACAATTTGCTTTGCGGTCAGAGATCCATCTCTGATCAAGAGATCAATTGCAGCGTATTTTAGCAGATGGCTCCTAGGCGCAGGCAAAGTTAATTCTGGATTTGAGACGAGCATACGCCCTAATTCGAGATCTGCCTTTGTGATCTTGCCCAAAGATGTGTCAAAACCTTCGAGAAAAGATCTATCTTCTTCGATGTACTCTCGCATCTTCCAGCTGATGTGCGCAATGTCGCCGGAGACTGTGCGATCCATCAGAACCACTTTGATTCTTGGATCCCTTTTGATTGAATTAAATGCAAGATAGTATTCAGAGAGACACATGAGTGAAGAAGACACTCTTTGAGGATCGATCTCTCCTCCTTCTGTGTTCTCCGCGTTGACAATCGAAGCATATTCTTCGCTTACGGGAATAGCAGAACTCAGGGACGAGGAATCCTCGCTTGTCTTCGGAGCTTCAGCAAAGACCTCGCCCGCCTCTGAGAAGCGCAGTCCTCCAGCATACGCAAAGGCACCCGCGTAGAAAACTATCATGTCAAGGCGGTCGTCTTCGAACTTTGTTCCGTCGATCGCGAGGTAGCGCACCTCATCAGTCCCAAAGAATTTGAT
>DAIDAB010000008.1 GCA_027310845.1 bacterium
GCGAGAACGTCAATCCACTGCTCGACAGGAAGGGTAAAGAAAGTAGCGGAATGATTCGGAGTTACTATCATTACATGATGATAACCGAACGCAGGCTCACTTTGCATAGGCGCGTCAGTGTACTTTACGTCGGAATCAATTGAGACTGCAGGGAACTTGTTCGGGAAGTATCGTACGCTCCAGTTCCCAACCCGTTCCGCATCAGAATCTGCAAGTTTCAGAAGTGTGTCTTCCCTTGCAACAAGGACCAGCTCCGCTGCAGGTGTCATTTGCTCGTTCCCCGGGCAAAAGGGGCACTCTTGGGACCGAACATTGCTCGATACCTCATTCTTTGTCTCCTTCTTGCCTGAAAGCTCTATCGGTCGTTTGATTCGGTCAGGCGAGATGAGGACAAGTCGCCTCGTGAAATAGTCCTTTCTTAGCTCGGGCACGACAATACACTCCAATGAAACTATGTTATTCTTTACTAACCATTCCCGGAAAGCAGATCTTGATACAGGCCCAAGGTACTCGAAGCCACGGAATCCCAATTGTAATTCTCCAATACCATCTTCCTGCCGTTTTGCCCAATGGTCCTTGCCTTTGCGACATCCTGTAGTGCGCTCGTGATACCCCAAGCAATATCGTTTGGCTCGTACGGGTTAACATGGAAGCCCGTTTGATGAGGTCCATTTGGAACCACGAACTCCTTCATTCCGCTCACACCTCGTGCCCCGACTACCACAGGCTTTCCCATGCTCATCGCTTCAAGCGCGACTATCCCAAAAGGTTCGTACAGGCTAGGAAATACACACAGATCTGCTGCTGCATAGTGCGCGATTCGCTCCTCCTCTGATATCCATTCAAAACGGAGTCTGATGCAATTCTCCAGATGAAGCGTTCTTACCATCTCTTCGATAGAATTCTGCATGTCGGAGGTTCCAACAATCACAAGCTTCGCATTTGGGATCCTCAACCTGATCAAATTCATCGATTGAATGAGCCTATCTACACCCTTCACGACGACGATTCTCCCGATGAACAATATCATCAAGTCGTCGGGTCTTATCCCATATCTCGCTCTTATTTCATCGCACTTGGATTTCGGTACTACTTCAGGATCGTATTTCGCGGGGTCAACCCCGTTGTAGACTATATTGATCTTGGAGGCTAGAAAACCTTGTGCAATCAACTCATCGCGCATCGCATACGAGACGGTGACGACATGATCTGCTTTGTCAGATCCAACTCGCTCCAGGTCTTTGACCGTCTGCGAACCCCCGCCAAGGTTTCGTCCTGCTTCTGTAGAGTGCATATGGAATATCAGGGGCTTTGAGAGCTCTTTCTTTCCAATCATTCCTCCCATTATGGAAAGCCAATCGTGAACCACTATGGCGTCGTAACTTCTGTGCTCTTTCAGCACAAGCTCGTTGACGAGCCTATTGGCAGAGAGTATATTGCTCATCGTTAGATCTGCAAAAAACCTGATTCCAGTCCCCCACTTCTTGATGTCCTCGGCAATCACTGTGGGCACCACGTCTTCTGAGTTGAGAATCTTTGGCCGGTAGACATCGATGCCATTTCGGACTTCGTGCTCTTCCAATGTTCCATCGTTGAGAGTGAATATCGTGACATCCGATCCCATCTTCACGAAACGGGGGGCGATCTCCGAAATGTAGGTGCCGAGTCCGCCTACTATCCTAGGAGGGAATTCCCACACGAAGACTGCCAATTTCATTCTTTATCTATTCTCTTTCCCTGCTCTATCCCTTCGGACGAAAGGAGATTAATAGATATATTCCGCTTGCTTGATTTCAAGATTGAGGACTAGAATAGACAGATTTTTGTGTTATGGAGATAGTATCAGAATCGAAAGTTAGAAACAGAGGAGAAAAGAATGACTTTCCTTTCATTTGTGCTGGAAATCCATCAACCAATTAGACTTAACAGATCTTTTCCACTGGAACGACTCCCAAGGATAGCTGATGCAAATTCGATTACCGATAGATATTTCGACAAGAGACTGAATGAAGAGGTATTCAGAAAGGTGGCTGGGAATTGTTACTTCCCCACGTTCAAAATACTTGACGAACTAATCGAGCACACAAGAGACTGGGAAAGACCGTTCAAGGTCTCTTTCGGCGTCTCAGGGCCCTTTCTGGAGCAAGCAGTCAGATACGAGCCAGAATTGATTGATCTGCTAAAGAAGCTTCTGAAATCCGGGAAAGTCGAGATCCTCGGAGGGACATATTACCATTCCCTCGCCAGCCTGTTTCCTGGTGAAAAGACCGAATTTGTGGAACAAGTGCGTGAACACAGTTCATTGGTGAAATCAATGCTTGGATTCGACGTCGATGTGTTCGACAACACTGAATTCATCTATAACGACACAATTGCAAAGATTATCGAATCACTTGGTTTCGAAGGGATTCTTTCAGAAGGAGTCGAGAGTATGCTGGGATGGAGATCCCCGAACTATGTTTATTCTGCAATGGGCGCTGAGAACCTCAAATTACTTCTTCGCCATTATAGGTTGACCGACGATGTCGGCTTTAGATTCTCGCAGAGGAACTGGTCGGAGTACCCGCTGACGGCAGACAAGTATGCTAGTTGGCTTTCGTCCACTCCTGGAGATCTCATCCTTCTGGCAATGGACATCGAGACCTTTGGCGAACACCATTGGGCTGATGCTGGGATTTTTGAATTTCTCAAAGCGCTTCCTGAACAGGTTCGCCAAAAACAAGATCTTGCTTGGGCAACGCCTAGAGAAGCAATTCACAAACTACCTTCTTCGGGCGCCATTCCAGTTCCGGAGATGAAAACAGTATCTTGGGCAGATGTCGAAAAGGACACGAGTGCTTGGTTACAGAATCCGATGCAGAGAGTATCCTTTGAGAGAATCGTTGCCCTAGATCCCTACGTAAGAGAGATAAATAGAAAGGAAGTCACCGATGTGTGGAGGCTTCTTCAACAAAGCGACAACCTATACTACATCTCAACAAAGGGTGGTGGACCAGGGCAGGTACATTCCTATTTCAGCCCACACAGTTCTGCTGTAGAAGCTTTCGTCGTGTTCGACTCTGTACTCACCGATTACGAGGGCAGGGTGGGAGTTCTAGCCTCAGACCTCAGAAAGAAAAAGCGCACTCTAGGGCAACAGCCTGACCTCCGGGAAGCAAGATCTCAGGAATATCGCCGAGAAGTAATCGCGAAATGACATATTGTTTTTAGTGCGGCCCTTTGGCTTTCATGAGAAATTAGTGGTAAGTCTCTTCCATACACATCTTGCAGTTCATGGACTTGCTTTGAGGATCAATCTCATAATGAAGCTCGCACATATAACCGGAGCGCATCACGTAGTCGCATAATTCCTTTATCATATTCGCGACTTGAATGTCATTTAACCTATGGTTCGAGATCCCGTCTGCAATTACCTCAGCCATCTTCTTTACATCATCATGCACATCGAAATCAATCGCTTTCCCCCTCTTCTCCGAGAAGTATTTTGAGATGGCAGGCTGAGTTACTCCCAACGCGTGGGCAATTTGGGCCTGTGTCATGTGTCTGTCGATAAGCGAACGCGAAATGATTCCTCTGATAGCAGGAATCACTGACTTCGCAGCAATCTCGTAGGGTGTTTGCAATTCAGACGCCGGGCCTCAGTCACTATGGATAGTCCGGATAAATTATGCCGTTCGGAATATTTAAGGATAGTAACTATGTTCTCAAACGTTCTTCGACATCTTACTTACCCAAAGAACCACGCGCGCGACTTGTACGAATAGTCTATGAAAACGGCCTTCTTTTCCGTGTAATTTTCGATAGCGATCTCTCCAGCTTCCCTTCCGAAGCCAGATTCTTTGATGCCTCCAAATGGCAGATGAACCTCTGCGCCAGTTGTCCCTTGATTCACATACCCAATGCCTGACTGAATTTTTGCGAGGGACTTGAACGCGCTTCGAATGTCACGCGTATAAATGGCGGAGCTCAATCCATATCGGGTCTCATTTGCTATCTCTATTGCGTTCTCTATGCTCTGAGCTTCCATGATGGCCACGACTGGTCCAAATATCTCATCCTGCGAGATCTTCATGTCATTTGTCGCTTCATCGAAGACTGTCGGCTTGTAAAAATATCCCATGGACCTCTCCTTGTCGTTATAACGCCCTCCTCCAAAGAGAATCTTCGCACCCTCGTGCTGGCCGATCCCTACATAGGATTCAACTTTCATTCTTGCTGCCTCAGTAATCAATGGGCCCACTTGAACGCCGTCACGCATTCCATTCCCGACTCTGAGAGCCTCTGCGCCTTTGACAAAGAGCTCCATAAATTTTGCATGGATTGGCTTTTCGACGATGATTCTTGAGCCGGCCGTGCACTTTTGACCACAATTGCTGAAGGCAGCGTATAACGTGGCGGGGATGGCTTGGGCGAGATCTGCGTCTTGGGCCACTATCACGGGATTCTTGCCACCGAGTTCCAGTACCTGCTTTCGCAGAAGACCAGAATTTACTTGCGCAATTCTATGGCCTGTCAGAGTTTCTCCAGTGAATGAAATCATCTTGATGCGTTTATCGTTGAGAATGGCTTCGCCCACAACGGACCCAGGTCCCGTTACAAAATTCAGAACCCCCTTTGGAAGTCCAGCTCTTTCAAAAAGGTCGACAATTGTCTTTGCTATGAGAGGTGTGTTGGAGGCAGGTTTGAACACTACAGTGTTTCCTGCAATAATTGCTGGAGCGATCTTCCAGAGTGGGATGGAAAATGGAAAGTTCCATGGAGTAATGATTCCAATCATCCCAACTGGTCTGCGAATTACCATGCAAAATTTTTCCTTCTGTTCGCTAGGTGAGACATACGACCACATGCGTCGCCCCTCTGCTGCGATGAACATGACGGTGTCGTAGCCTTCAACAATCTCGGCAAGAGATTCTGAGAAAGCTTTTCCTTCTTCAATCGTCAGTGCCTCTGCGAGTTCTAGCTTGTCCTTTCGGATCATCTCACCAACTTTGTAAAGAATCTCGGCCCTCTCGGGAGCTGGGGTTTCACTCCAAATATCGAAGGAACGTTCTGCAGCATCTATTGCTGCTCCGACATCATCTTTCGTAGCTTGAGGGATATTTGCAAGAAGTTCGCCCGTCGCAGGATTTCGCACCGCAAATGTCGATCCATCTGATGAGGACTTCCTGTGCTCTCCACCGATCACTAGCTCGGGTTGTACGAGTGTTTGGTCCATTCTCAATAACCTATAAGAAAAGACAGCCCGAGAATTTATTTAAAGATAGAAGTACTGGTGCAAGTGCAAAATTCAGAAAGTTTGGAGGACGCAAAATCAATTTTTTAACCGTCGTCTTCGGGCCGGAATTGATATTGTGAAATTTTGAAGAAATAGTTGATCTTTTAGCAAGCCATGCTTATATATTGTCCAAGATGATTAAAGAAATGCAAGGCAATGATAAGGTTGAGTCTGGAGCAATCATTGCCTAGGTTCAGGAATTGTTCATGGCTACAAAATTAGAACAGACCACAGGCACCGGGACATCTCTTAGAGACGATATTTGCATAATGGTGGGCGGCCAGGGAGGAGATGGATCTCTAACCGTTGTCAATCTCCTTGGTCGAGTGTTCAGAAGCATTGGACTGAATGTATATGATGCTAGGAACGTGTTGTCTAGGATAAGGGGCGGCCACGCTGATGGCATAATTAGAGCAAGTGTTCGGGACATATTTTCCACTGGGGATCAAATTGATTTACTTGTTGCGTTTGACGAAGAAGCTGTTCAGGCGGGAATCAGCGAGCTCGCATCGAATGCGACCATCATATTTGACAGCTCGAAGGGAGAGCTATCCGAAAAATACAGAAAAGCGGGATTTACGATATTCAGCGCTCCTTTGGGGAATATGGCGGCTTTGAGTCTCAGGAAGAACATTTTCAAAAACACTATTGCGTTTGCCGTGCTGGGTAGGGTGTTGGGAATCGACGACACTCTGCTTAGAGATGTACTAAGAGCAAGATACGAGCACAGGGGAAAAGAGGCTCTTGAGGCTAACATGAAAGCCCTGCAGATCGGACATGAATTCGCGAATCAGAGCATCAAAGAAGGTCCATATCGATTAAGACACGGATCTAATGATGGGAAGATACTCGCGACGGGTAATGAAGCCACTGCCTTTGGTTTTTTGGTAGGCGGTGGACGGTTCTTCGTCGGCTATCCAATCACGCCAGCTACTGACATCATGGAATGGCTCGCGCCCCGACTGCCGAAATTTGGGGGAGTCGTAAAGCAAGCCGAGGATGAGCTTGCTGTAATAAACATGGGAATCGGCGCAGCATATTCGGGTGCAAGGGTAATGGTTGCGACATCCGGGCCTGGTCAGTCTCTAATGACCGAAGGAGTCGGTCATGCAGGCCAAGCTGAGATACCTTTGGTCGTTGTCGAGTGTCAGCGCGTGGGGCCAAGTACGGGAGAACCGACCAAGAATGAGCAGTCTGACGTCAATCACGTAGTCTATGCGTCGCATGGCGAATTCCCGAGAGTCGTAGTCACTCCCGGCAACGCTGCGGAGTGTTTCTACATGACCGCCGACGCTTTAAATCTTGCAGAAAAATACCAGCTTCCGGTATTCATACTCTTGGACCAAGCTCTATGCCAGAACAGCCAATGCATAGATCCCTTTGACATTGGAGCAGTACGGGTTGACCGAGGCAAGCTTCTTACAGAAACCGACCTCGCAAAAATGGAAACCTACAAGAGATATCTAATTACAGAAAACGGCGTTTCGCCGAGGTCTATTCCTTCGCAAGAGGGCGGACAATGCCAGGTAACAGGAAATGAGCACAACGAGTTCGGGCTCGTATCAGTCGACAAGATGAATAGGCTCCGTATGATGACAAAACGAATGAAAAAGGTCGAAATGGCAAGAGCAGAGCTTCCGAGAGGTGTTAACTTTGGAAAGGCAGATGCCAAATTTGGGATAATTGGCTTTGGTTCCACTTACGGTGCCGTCGTCGAAAGCATGGAACAACTTTCGAAGCGTGGGGTATCCACGAGATTCCACCAGATAAGAACGATCTACCCTCTCCTTGAAGATGACCTTAACGCATTCGCCGACCCTCTTGAGAGGATATTCGTTGTGGAGAACAACTACCAAGGACAGCTTGCCCTCATGATCAGGGGCGTGCTTCGAAGGAATGAGCGCATTGACAGCATCACGAAGTTTGATGGGGCTTCCTTCAAACCCAAGGAGATCACGGGTGCGATCTTGACCGCGGCTCAGAGCAAGAGGAATGAAGTGTGATATTGCGATGACAAGAGTTGTTAGTCCAATATCTCCCATTTGGTGTCCTGGATGCGGCGATTTCGGTGTCCTCGCATCTCTAAAGAAGGCGCTGTCAGATCTTCAAATAAGGTCTAAGGACACGGTCATTGTGGGAGGAATTGGATGCTCAGGATCAATTCATAATGACCTCGAATGCTACGGAATACATTCTCTTCATGGTAGGCTCCTTCCTACTGCCGTGGGCATCAAACTCGCCAATCCAAGACTGACCGTTATTGCTGCAGGGGGCGATGGCGATGGATACGCAATTGGGGTAGGACACTTCATGCATTCCCTGAAGCGAAATCCAAGCATCGTCTACATTGTTATGCAAAACGGGACTTATGGTCTGACTAAGGGACAACCTTCCCCCACTGCAGTTGTTGGGTACGAGGGAAACGTGGACATGCCCTTCGACGCCGTTCTGACAGCGCTTTCAATCCCATCGACAACGTTCATCGCAAGGGGTTTTTCAGGTAACCAGTCCCAGCTTACGGACCTGATGAAAAAGGCAATTTTGCATGCGAATTCGAACTTGGGGTTCGGTTTCTTGGAGGTTTTGAGCCCCTGCGTTACGTATAACGATACATACAAAGAATGGCGAGAGGAAATCTACGACTTCGACGCAGAGAAAGGTTACGATCCGAAGAATCGTGTACTTGCTTTCTCAAGAGCCTCCGAACTTGTTTCTCAGAAGAGGATAGCTACGGGTCTGATTTACACAGGCACCGCAAAGTCTCTTGAAACAAATTCTCTGAATAGCGAGGTGCCGATGGCGCTTCAAGATATCTCGCTTCCTGCCAACATTCCGAGGTATGAGGAACTTCTCAGAGACTTTCGCTAGGGTTTTATGCGCTGAGCATCTGATTCTTCCATAAGACGCCGTGACTTCAGTCGAGTGAGTTTCATTTTGCCTACAAAAGAGGAGATAATCAACCGACTCCGGGAGGTCATAGATCCTGAGATAGGCCTCAATATTGTGGATCTAAGTATGGTCAAAGACGTGACGATTAGCGAGGGATTCGTTGGCATTACTATCGCACTCACGGTGAAAGGATGCCCTCTCGCCACCACAATTGAGACTGACATTAACCGCATAATAGGAGCCATGCCAGGCATTTCGAACATTTCTGTTCAAATGACTTCAATGAGCAAGGAGGAGCTGAACGCTCTGGGCGCTCGTCTACAGGATATGCGGTCAAAACAGAAGGCAGTCGGGAAGGCTGCTGGATTGAGCGCCGGTATAGACAAGCTTGACAGAAAAGGGGTCCAGAAAATAGTCGCAATCATGTCAGGCAAAGGCGGGGTGGGGAAGTCTTATGCCACATCGATGCTTGCAATAGAACTTCGCAAGCAAGGATACAATGTTGGAATACTTGATGCCGACATTACCGGCCCTAGCATTGCAAAGATTTTCGGGCTCGCGGGCAAGCCAATGGCCGATGAGAATGGAGTAATTCCAAGGGAAACTGAAAGCGGGATCAAAGTCATCTCCATGAATCTTCTTCTCGACACGCCTGACACTCCGGTGATCTGGAGAGGCCCGATAATCAACGGAGTGATTCGACAGCTTTTCAATGATGTAAACTGGGGCGACCTCCACTTCATGCTTATCGATCTTCCCCCAGGAACCGGGGATGCTCCTTTGACAGTCTTCCAGTCTCTTCCTGTAGATGCTGTCGTGATTGTGTCAACGCCGCAGGATCTAGCAATGCTGATTGTCAGGAAATCGATCAACATGGTCAAGCAAATGAACATCCCACTCGCAGGAATCGTGGAAAACATGAGCTACTTGAAGTGCCCGCACTGTTCGGAGCGAATCGAAATGTTTGAAGACTCTGGGATTGAGAAAGCGTCCAAAGATCTCAAAGTGCCTTTTCTTGGGAGGCTTCCTTTTGACCCGAAGGTAAATCGGCTTGCGGATCTCGGACAGATTGAGAGATACACGAGCAAAGAAACCGAGGAATTCGCCAGGAAAGTAAAGGTTGAGATTACGAGGTTGACAGGTGTCACTGCCACTCCAATCGCGTGGAAAAGAGCCTCTCCTGACAACTGATAGGAATGCGTTACTTCAATCACATTCACAGGGAAAAACCGCTGACCTACTATTAGCTTGAGGTCTGCAGATCTCCAAAAGAATACCGTTTTCAAAATAGATCTGTTGCTCCACAAAATTAATCAAGCTGACTGGATTAGATTTGGCACCGGCATTCGCCTGATTCGTCACGAAAATGAAAAAAACCACTGACGTTGATGTTAAGAACCCTGCCTCGCCTGTTTCGTCATTTTTGAAGGTGATCGACGGGCTTTCGGCCCTGAAGAAGCGCACAGTGAGAGTCAAATATCTTCTCGATAGCGTTGACAGCCAGCGTCTGATTTATCCTAATGGCGTGTTTGGCTTTCTCAAGGAAGATGATGAAGAAACGAGACAGGTACGAAGAATTGAGATCTTTGCCGAAGATCAATCAGGAGAGACTTATGGCATAATTCGAAACTTGTTTGTCGCCTACAGCTCAGAACTCAGCCTGCTCGAACTCGCCTTGGTTTCAAACAGTGTTATTTCGGTCCGTGCGTTTTGCCAGTCAAGTCAAAGAGGGACCGAGACAAAACTAATCGAAGACAAACTCATCCTGAAGAGGACGGATTATGCGTCGGAATCGACGCCTTATAGCGCGAGAGCGCCAAGCCTTTTAGTGTCTTCTAGATGGCTGGACAGAATGAACCTCGCAAGAGGAGATAGGATAATAATCTCAAACCCAATAGAAAATTATGCGGTGCCACCGCCCAATATGGCGGAGGCACTGAAGTCTTAGCTACGTTCGTTGTTCAGGACGAGCCTAGTATTCTCCGCCGCCCATTCCACCCATGCCGCCAGCTCCTCCAGGTGGCATTGGTGGCGTCTTCATCTTGCCTGCGGCTATCACGTCATCTATGCGGAGTATCATGCTCGCAGCCTCGGTTGATGAGCGGATTATCTGTTCCTTGACTGCCGCAGGTTCGACGACATTGTCTCCCATCATGTCTGAAACTTTGCCTGTTCTGACATTGATGCCAAACCACTTTTTCTCTTGCCCATGCTTTGCTCTGATCTCAACCTGCGTATCGATCGGATCCATTCCTGCGTTTGCAGCAAGAGTCAGAGGAATCGACTCCAACGCATCAGCGTACTTGAGGACTGCTAGCTGCTCCCTTCCGGACAATTTGTTGGCAAACACTCGGAGTCGAGAAGCAATTTCGGCTTCTGGCGCGCCGCCGCCTGCGACGATTGCTGGCTTTTCCAGAACGTCCTTGACTACCATTATAGCATCGTGAATGCTCCTTTCTGCCTCGTCGACTACACGCTGGGAACCGCCTCGCACCAGGATGGAGACTGCCTTTGGATTCTTCGCACCTTCCACAAAGACCCATTTGTCCTGCTCCACGCGTCTATCCTCAACAAGCTGAGCAAAGCCCAAGTCTTTCGCAGTGAGATCTTCCAAGTTTGTGACCATTCTGGCATTCGTCGCCTTGGCCAACTTCGTCATGTCTGACTCTTTCGCTCTCCGGACAGACAAGATTCCGGCCTTGGCAAGGAAGTGTTGGGCAATATCATCAATGCCTTTCTGGCAGATTAGGACCTTTGCTCCGACCGAGACAACACTATCCACCATCGCTTTGAGCATCGAATTCTCTTCATCCAGGAACTTCTTCATTTGGGCGGGGTCATTAATCCTAATCTCTGCAGAGAACTCGGTCTTCTCAATCTCAAGAGGTGAGTTTACCAATGCTATCTTTGCATTCTCAACTCGCTTCGGCATGCCTGCATGGACGACTTCCTTGTCCAGCACAATTCCTCTGATGAGATGTGTGTCGCTCGTAGAGCCTCCTGGCTTCTTCTCAACCTTGACGTTGTCAATGTCGACCGAATATGATCCGTCTTCTTTCTTGTCGGCCACCTGAAGCATCGCATCTACAACTAGAGAAGCAAGCTCCTCGCTGTTGTCGGCAACCAGTTTGGTCTGCATGCTTGTTTCCGCGACATGCCTTAGAGCGGTCTTGTCTCCAGGCTTTAGTTTGACAGAAATTTCATCAAGAAATTCTATTGCTTTGTCTGCAGCCTTTCTGTAGCCATCGACAATAATGGTCGGATGGACATCTTTATTGATGAGCTCCTCTGCATTTTCTAGCAACGCTCCCGCCAAGACAACTGCAGACGTGGTCCCGTCTCCTACTTCCTGATCAGTTGTCTTTGAGATCTCAACTATCATCTTTGCTGCAGGATGCTGGACATCAATCTCCTTCAGAATGGTCGCTCCATCGTTGGTGATCGTGACGTCACCAAGAGTATCGACAAGCATCTTGTCCATCCCACGTGGACCTAGACTTGTCTTTACAATTTCAGCAATGAGTTTTGCAGCGAAGATATTGTTACGCTGTGCTTCTCTTCCTTTGTTCTCAGACGAACCTTCCTTAAGAATTAGAACCGGTGTTCCTCCTTGTGTTGACATTTGACTCACCATTTATCACCTTTTAGGATACTAACTGCAGGACACTAACTTAATGCCGAAAAATATTTAACTTTATCGGCACATACTGAGATTAGTTCCGTTAAGGTTGTATGTGATTGTTTTATGAGCCTTAATAACATTGATGTCTTACTTGATGTCCTCGGCAACGAGACTAGACGAAAGATTCTTCAGCTTTTGGCAGATGAGCCAAGATACTTCATTCAGCTTTCTAGAGATCTTGGTGTGAGCCAGCAGGCAGTTCTGAAGCACCTTGATATTCTGGAAAGGAATGGTTTCGTAACTTCGTACGAAGAGGACAGTTCGTTCCCAGCTCCCAAGCGAAAATACTTCCAGCTCAACATGTCGTGCATGCTAGCTGTTGGCATCACTCGCGACGCAGTTGAATTTGTCTTCCAAGACATTCCAGGAAGGGAAGCAAACGAAGAGATCGAAGGGAAGGAGCTTAAATCAATCATGCGTCAAGTGGATGTCTTGGAGGGAGAAGAGGATCCGATTGAGATGCTGAGAGAAAGTGATTCTCTTCTCAAGCAGATTAACGCGAGACTCAAGGAGACAATAGAAATTGAAATTTTCCTGCTGAGGATCAGGCAGAGACTCACCAAGCTGGCGCACGAAGCAATACGATCCTCTTTTGACGAAGAGCTGCTCCGCCATATCCTTTATTCTACCTTGGGGGAGGAGAGACAACCAAATGTGGATGAACTATCAAGCATGTTAGACACTAGAGAGAAAGAAATTAGCCAAGCTTTGAAGATTTTGAAGCAGAGACTCTCTAGTTCGAAGAATGGATTGAGAGACAGGTCAGGTCTGATCCAGTAATTTTTTAAAAGCGGTTCGAGCCGAACAGAGACAAGGTCGCAAAAGATAGATGCCCATGGTCAGTTCTGGAGACTGGGAATGCCCTAAATGCCACAGTCATAACGTAGCCCTTGCGAAAGCAACAAAAAAATCGGCAAAGATGATGTGCAGTGATTGTGGGTTCAAAGGATCTCCAATGAACTTCTAGCTTTGTTACTTTGCTTCCGAAGCTTCAACTCATTTGGAAAGCAACCATTTGATCTATGATGAGCCTCACGGGAACCACTTTTTTGCAGGCGTAATTTGAGGAGCACCCGTTCACTTATTACGCAATTAGCCGGTTTATCTGGGAATTCGTTCCATTCCCGGAACGTTTTTATATGGTTAGTTACTAACCTTTAGTGACTAACCTAAAGGTGAATGAAATATGTCTTGGAGAAGAGGAAGCAGAAGAAAGCGGGACGACGAATGGGATAGCGAATTCGACGATCTCTTTGGGTTCAACTTCAGACTCGGTTTCGAAGACTTGGATGAGATGATAGAGAGCATGCTTAGGACCGCAACGTCCGCAGGGAAGGAAACAGGTGTGAATGGTCCTGTTTACTATGGGTATTCGGTGAATGTTGGGCCAGATGGGAAGCCTCACGTCAGGGAATTCGGCAATGTGAGGCCAACTAGGAAAGGCACCTTTTAGCTTGGTTCAAGAGAACCTTTTGTTGATACAGTGGTGGACGAGAAGGAGGGCAAGATTAAAGTCGTAGCTGAAATGCCAGGGGTCGAACGAGAGGACATTCATCTCAAGGCTCTCGAAGACTCCCTCAGCATCCGGGCTGAACATGGAGAGCGCAAGTACGACACAACTGTGCCTTTGACGATAAAGGTTGAACCTTCGTCTGCTAACGCGACGTACAACAACGGTGTACTTGAAGTCAAGCTCAAACTGAAAGAAGGACTAGCGCCTAAAAGCTTCAACGTGAAGATTGAGTGAGATCTAAGGGTTCTCGATTTTCTTGAGTGTACATTCACTAGAAATGATGTGAAAATCAAAATGAGCAAGAATAATAATTCCAAAAATGAGGATGTAGAACTTAGAGTCGCAGAGGCCCAATCAAGAGATGTAGGGCGAGGAATAGCTCGAATAGACCCGCAGATTATTTCGAGAATGGGTTGGGTTTCTGGTGATGCAATCGAGATTGAAGGCAAGAGAAAGACCTTTGCGCTCCTATGGCCTGGATTGCAGGCGGATTCAAGTCGTGGTATAATCCGCATCGACGGCTTCGTACGAAACAACGCAGGAGTGGGAATCGATGACAATGTCACGATTCGCAAGTCCAACGTAAAACCTGCAGAGTCTGTGATACTTGCTCCTACTGAACCTCTTAGAATAACTGGAGGGGAGGAGTATCTTTCACAGCTCCTAGACGGGCGAGTGGTCGCAAGGGGAGATGTCGTAACAATCAATGTAATGAACAGAAGGATAGATCTCGTCGTCACAAGAATAGTACCTAGCGACATCCCTGGAATCGTGAATGAGAACACACAGATAGAGGTCAGCGAAGAGGTCGCAAAGCAACAGCAACGCAACATTCCTAGGGTTACCTATGAAGACATTGGAGGGCTTAGGAATGAGGTTGTAAAGGTAAGGGAAATGATTGAGCTTCCAATGAAACATCCGGAGCTGTTCGATCGTCTTGGCATAGAAGCGCCGAAGGGCGTGCTCTTGCATGGTCCACCTGGCACAGGGAAGACACTTCTAGCAAAGGCAGTTGCCAGCGAGACAAACGCCAATTTCGTTACTATCTCAGGACCTGAGATTATGAGCAAATACTACGGAGAGAGCGAAGAAAGGCTAAGGCAAATCTTTGAAGACGCCGAGAAGAACGCGTCCAGTATTATCTTCATAGACGAAATAGATAGCATCGCCCCCAAGAGGGAAGAAGTCACCGGAGAGGTAGAGAAAAGAGTCGTTGCGCAGCTGCTGTCATTGATGGACGGAATGACATCCAGAGGGAAAGTAGTTGTCATTGCAGCAACGAATAGGCCTAACGCACTCGACCCCGCTCTCAGAAGGCCCGGTAGGTTCGATAGGGAGATAGAAATCGGCGTGCCTGATACCCAAGGGCGCCTAGAAGTACTGCAGATTCACACCAGAGGAATGCCACTTTCGGACGATGTCGATTTGCACAAGCTTGCTTCGTCCACTCATGGGTTCGTGGGCGCGGACCTTCAAGCGCTCGCGAAAGAAGCCGCAATGCGATCGCTTCGACGCGTGCTTCCCGAGATCGACTTAGAAAAGCAATCTATTCCTGCGGAGATTCTGAATAAGATCACGGTGACTATGGCAGACTTTCAGGGATCTCTGACTGAAGTCGAGCCCTCGGCGATGCGCGAGGTTCTGGTCGAAGTTCCAAATGTCCACTGGTCAGACGTAGGAGGCCTTTCCGAACTGAAGAAGGAGCTGGAAGAATCAGTCGAGTGGCCGCTAAAGTACAGAGATGTGTTTGACTACGCGCACACAAAACCTGCAAAAGGTATACTGCTTTATGGGCCTCCTGGAACAGGGAAAACACTTCTTGCAAAGGCAGTCGCAAACGAAAGTGAAGCGAACTTTATCAACGTGAAGGGGCCAGAACTTCTCTCCAAGTGGGTGGGAGAATCTGAGCGAAGCGTTCGCGAGATTTTCCACAAGGCAAGACAATCGGCACCATGCGTCATTTTCATCGACGAGCTCGATTCACTTGTGCCCACTAGAGGAAGCGGATCAGGAGACTCTCAGGCAACCGAACGAGTCATCAGTCAGATTCTGACGGAACTCGATGGGCTCGAAGAACTGAGAGATGTAGTGATAATTGGGGCGACTAATCGACCAGACATGATTGACCCCGCACTTCTGCGCCCTGGAAGATTCGATAAGCTGTTGTATGTCTCTGCTCCAAATCTTGAGGCAAGAAAAGCGATTTTCGCAATCCATCTCAAGGGAAAGCCAGTTGCAAAGGATATCAGCATCGATGAACTCGCCACAAAGACCGAAGGATACAGCGGAGCAGACATTCAAGCAGTAGCCGACACGGCGGCCATGCTTGCCATCAGAAAATACATCGACAAATACAGCGAAAGCGATGTGATCAAGGCGAAACTCAACGAGCTCCAGATTTCCAAAGCGCAGTTTGAAGAAGCCTTGAAGAAAGTGAAGCCATATTCAAAGCGCGACCTAACCTACGGCAAGATCGGATTAGGAACGGCGCCAGACTTGAGCGCGATCAGCTAGACTAACCGAAGTAGTCCGACAACTGTCCTGAAGATCCGGGCTCACGCTCGTCACCGGACGATAGCCCAGATACTCGGATGCCCACTCGCCGGATCTTCAAGTTGACCATTTCTTTTGACGCAAAGAGCTCTTCAAATAATGAGCTCGCATGACACAATATTTCCCCGCTTGAATACGTTGGACGATCTATTGTTCTTGATCTGTTTCTGAGCCTAATTGTGCTCGTAATGTAGATAATTCCTATTGTCCTACATTTTCTGCCAGCATCTTTCAAACGGCTTGAAAGATCTTCAGTGAGCGGTTTCAACTCTTCCCTAAAAGAGAACGAGTCGGCGTCAGCTTTTAGAGTGATAATTCTGCTATACTGCTCGGCTGATCGTTCCTTTACAGGTTCCTCATCGATCCCCTGAGCTAGTAGTTTCAAACGAGGCCCCATATTCTTGCCAAATTCCGAAGAGAGCTTTGATTCATCAAATGACGCTAAATCTCCTATTGTATTGATTCCAAGAGAGTTCATCTTTGTTTCTATCTTCGGTCCGACGCCAATCAATTTTCTGACTGGCATGTTTTCCAAGAATGTTTTCACTTTGTCTGGTGGCAGAACTGTTAACCCATCTGGCTTGTGGCTGTCGGATGCCATCTTGGCAAGTAGCTTATTTGGAGCAATGCCTAAAGAACAGGTAAGTGAGGTTCTCTCCTTAATTTCTAATTTTATTCTGTTTGCGAGGCCGCGAGCTGTTTCATAGTCTCTGCTGCATTCCGAAGTGATGTCGAGAAATGCTTCGTCGATTGAAACTTTTTCGACAACCGGATGGCCGGAGCGGAGAATTTGCATTACTCCATCTGAAACCGCCTCATAGTAATCGAGGTCTAAAGGCAAGAAGACAGCTTGAAGTACATTCTTCAGAATTCTTTTGGCATTGGCTATGGGGATGCCTGATTTGATCCCGAACCCGCGCGCTATGTAGTTTGCAGTACTGACTACGCCGCTCTCATCGGTCCTACCCGAGTAGACACAAATCACTATTGGCCTTCCAACAAGTTCCGGTGTCCGAACTTCCTCGCATTGCGCGAAGAAGTAGTCGATGTCAATGGAAAGGACGATTTTCTCTGAGGTCGCCTGGGGAAGCATGATCTTTGCACCGATCTAGGTCTTGAGGAATGGAATTCGTTTTGCGCACTTGTTACTATGTATCAAGGTCAGATTCAGTGAAAAAGGCAAAGAACGGGATTCTTGCTTTTTCGAAATTTTCCTTGGCACCTCGGTCAACTATTGCTATGGATTGGACTACTCTAGCTCCGAATTCCTTGACGGCCTCGGCTGCCAGGAGACAAGATCCGCCTGTTGTAACAGTATCGTCAATAATTACCACCTTCGCATTTTTTTCCAGATTCCCTTCGATCCTGTTTTCCAACCCATGATCCTTTTGTCGCTTTCTGACCCAGAACGCTTTGAGATGCTTTTGCCTATGAATGCTAAGGAGGCTGACAGCAGTCGAGATTGGGATTGACGCAGTTTCAAGTCCGCCTACATACTCTGCTTCACGAACAAGATCTTCGATCTTGTCAAGGACGAGCTCCCCGATCAGGTTGATTCCTAATGGGTCTTGAGTCAGTTTTCGGAGATCGACGTAGAGATTGCTGATCTTCCCAGATGCGAGAGTGAATCCCTGTTCTCTCCTCTCGATTGCATGCGAGACGATCAACTTGCGCAGAGTCTCACTTCTATCCGAACGGGTTTCGCTAGATTTCATAACTCAGGAGCTCTACAGAGCCCGAGACCTTTATTCATTTGGTGCGCGACCAGTCCTCTTCCCTCTTTTTCGGCCGAGCTTTTCAAGATAGGTCTGAATAAGTCCTTTGAGGTGGTTTGCATCTGAATACTGCACCACAGAAATATTTTCCGACGAGAACGTGTTGCCTAGGAATTCAGGGAAGCCCAAATTCTTTCCCTTGGCGAATATGCACACGTTGCCTCTTGATAGAATCGAATAGCAAGCAAGCGCTTCAAAGACCTGTCTATATTCTGCTCCTGAAGCAGACTCATTGGATGATGAAAGCAAGAGGCAAGCCACATCGCTTCCATTTATCAGGTCCAATGACGAGGATAAATCGTTAGTGTTTTGCAAAGATGCAGCTGGATTCACTAGAGTTTCAAAACCATAGGTCGTCGCAGTGTCAAGTACGGCATACTTTTCTTCGTCCGAAGTCAGGTTGCCGAAGGACACGTACATCGTTCTGAACGGATGGCAAACATCCGTGTTGCATATCGATTCACCACAGACGGGACAGTGGTCATCGTACTTCTCATAAACTGTCTCGGCCAAATCAAGCTGAAGCAACTGGGCAACAGTCAGTGTCCACGCAAGGATTGCGGCGAGTTTCGAAGTCACCTGATCTTGCCCAGCTCTTTTTCTATTGAGCATCGCAAGATCGCCTACATCTTTCATCATCGCAACGAGTGCGTTCATGGGGGTGAGTCGAGAGTTCTCTTCCTGATAGAGTTTAGAAATAAAGCGCTGCCACTCCTGAAGCGTTTGTGGTTGAGAAAATTCCTGCAGAGGGGGTTGCGAAATTCTATTGGCGGAATGTGGCGCATTTCTGCCGTATTTCTCCCAGGCCAAGGAAGCGAGGTCTATGTTGAGCTTGAAGGCTAAAGAGCATATCCAGGTGAACACATCTGCGAGATTTGGGGCAATCTTGGATCTGTCTTGAGATTCCATTGGGTCCACAAGTTCGGCGACTTCTTCTACCAGTCTTGAGATCATGTACTCTGTCGTATGCTTGTCATGTCTCTTGCCATATATTCTTCCAAACTTAGCCAACCAATCATCGAGAGTCAAAATGAGTGGCCCGGCATCACCCCTGCCAGTCATAACGTTCGGGCGCGCAACAGAATCTGAGGACTTGTCTCGAGTACCCTGTAAGTCACTCTCCTTTGTTGCCCCAATTGGGCTCCTCCCTTCCATCAAGCAAAGATTGGCTCCCGCTTGGACAAAAAGGTTTGCCTAACTTCTGATGATGAGCTTCGTTTGGAGAGACCTCTACTAATACTAAGTCCTGGCGCAATCTTTTTTTCATTGCACAAGTTGTCGATGGCCGACTCTATCTGGTTCTAGGGATGCGGCGATTGTCATTTTGGCGAAACCACTCGTGCTTTTCACAGTCAATGTTCCTTATCGGTACTTGGAAGATCTGCGGGCGAAGTTGGGCGATGACTTTGAGTTCACGAGATCTTCTACCAAAGAAGAAGCCTTGACACTTGCGAAAAGAGCAGAAGTCTTGGTCATGATCGCCCCGAACAAGGATATCGTGTCCGTAGCAAAGAATTGTAAGTGGATACATGCCTTAACTGCTGGAGTAGAGGATTACCTCGCACTATCTCAGATTCGAGACAACCCAAGTATTACTCTGACAAATTCTTCTGGAATTCATGCGATTCAGATCTCGGAGCATGTCTTTGCACTCCTTTTGGCATTCACAAGAAACATCAAGACAGTCATCCTCGATCAAGAGAGGCGCAGGTGGACTCCAATTCGACTTGGAACGAAGAGCTTTGAAGTTGGGGAGCTTGGCGGAAGAACTATGGGAATTTTTGGGCTTGGTAGCATAGGTCTGGAGATAGCCAGAAAAGCAAAGGTTTTCGGGATGAAAACGATCGGGATAAGAAAAGATGTTTCTAAAGAAATTAAGAATCTACCTCTAAGAGAATATGTTGATCAGATATTCTCAGAGGAAGAGTCAAACGAAGTCTTATCGCGGTTTGACGTGATTGTGAACGCTTTACCACTGACCAATGAGACTCGAGGTTATTTTGGGTCGGCTAGATTTGCGAAGATGAAAAGTGGGTGTATCTTCATCAACATTGGAAGGGGCCTTACGGTGGTCGAAGCAGACCTGATAGAAACATTAAAGCTGGGCAGACTATCAGCTGTAGCTTTGGATGTCTTCGAGGTCGAGCCTCTACCTGAAACTTCAGAACTCTGGACATTTTCAAACGTGATTGTCTCGCCACACATAGGGGGTTGGACTCCCAATTATTATGAGAAGGCACACCCGATCGTCGAAGAGAACCTTCGAAGGTATGCTAGAGGAGAGATCCTGCGCAATTTGGTCGATAAGGTTGCAGGCTACTAGAACGGGATCGCTTCATAATTTGCGAAATTTGGGAAGCGATATTTCTTGCGTGACATCTTCAAAATACAGGAAGACTTTGTCTCCTATACTCAGCTCCTCGGGACTGAGTCCTGTTACATTGCTATAGATTCTTGGACCCTCTTCCAATTCCACTAGCCCGATCGCAAAGGGAAGATCTGCTTGGAAGGCTTGTGAATTGTCAATCACTTGACGGATCACAGTGAAAGAGTATATCTCTCCCCTGCCCGATAGCCTGCGCCATTCAATAGCATCGCGCTTGCCGCAATTAGGACACCAAGCCCTCGGGTACCATATCCAGCTGGTGCATTTCGTGCAATACTGCATTCTGAGTTCGTGGTTCTTACAGAAATCCCAGAAGGGCTTTGTCAGTGTATTGATCTCAGGAAGGAATTTCTCATAAGGCTTTGATTTATCCGACATGTCAGATTCAACTTCCGATATCAGTTCTTGCCAAAGATCATCGTTATGCTGTTCACGAGACTGTTGCCGTAGCTGATTGCCCCTATGCCTGTTGAAACACCAACCTTCGCGTCCTTTACCTGTCTTGCTCCGCCTTCGCCTCGAATCTGTCTAACGCTCTCCACGATATGAATCAATCCGCCCGCCATCGCTGGCTGTCCAGCGGAAAGCTGTCCACCCCCAGTGTTTACTGGGAAATCCCCCTTACTTGATATATCGTGCTCGGCTACGAATCTCCCTCCTTTCCCCTTTGGACAGAAACCAGCATCCTCGATTTGCATTAAGACAGCGACGGTATAATCATCGTACGGCTCGAAGAAACTCACATCTTTGTGAGACACTTGGCTCATGTCGAAAGCCTCTCGGGCCGATTGAGAGATTCCGAGATATGTGATATCAGGCCGCAAACTTGAACCTTGGTGGAAGTTGTCCGATTCTGCAATCCCTAGAACGGGAACGGCTTTTTCCTTCGCAATCTTGTTGGCCTTTTCTTTCGAAGCAACTATGAAAGCCAAACCGCCATTTACAGGAATGCAAGCATCGAAAATTCGAATTGGATCCGCAATCATCCTCGAAGAAAGGTATTGGTCAAGAGCTAGAGGCTGCTTCAGGTATGCGTTTGGATTCCTCATCGCATTCTCTCTTTGCATAACAGCCACTTTGCCGAGCTCCTCGGGCTTCGTTCCATACTGATGCATATGGCGTCTTAAGATGAACGCGAATTGGCTGTTGGGCCCCATCATTCCAAATGGTTTCTGGAAATCAGATTCGTATCTCCAAGTTCGCACTGCTCCCGGAGTCGTGATGTTCATTGGCGTGTCAGCACCGATACAGAGGACTAGATCAACAACTCCAGAAGAGACCGCCAAACCAGCTTGGTAAAGCATCGAAGCCCCGCTCATCCCGCCATTGTCTGCTCTGATCAGAAGTTTTGGAGAGAATTCCAGATCAGAGATTACTTCGGCGGACCAAATCTCGGCATGTGGATACGCGTCCCATGTGACAGCTACTCCTTCACCATCCATCTCTTTCTTTTCCAAACCAGCATCTGCAAGCGCGAGTTCCGCCGCCCAGGCAAAGTACTCCTGAACAGATATCTTGGGTTCTCCCTTGTCTGCTCGTGCACGGCTCACGGGAGTTTCCCCGTATCCAATGATTGCAAACTTGTCGCGCAGAGACATGCTTTATCACGCAGTTCTTCTTTCGAAGCGGAATTCAAAATTTAAGGCTTCGTTCCATAGGTAGATTTCTGCTGCTAGCTCAGAAACTCTTTCATTTTCAATTCATGCAAGAGACCGTAGGGTTCATTAGGAGTACAGGTTCCCAAGGTTTTGAAAGCGCGGAGAGAAAGTCCAGATGTCAAAGACGAACGCTGTTCAAGCGCAGCGCCAGCAGAGGCAGAGCCTCATTGGGCTGCCACTGAAGACCAAGGAAGATTATCGGCTGATTCGTGGACGTGGCAAATACGTTGATGATGTTCGTCTTCCAAACATGGCCTTTGCAGCTATTTTGAGAAGTCCGTATGCGCATGCGAGAATCAAACATGTTGACATCAGCGATGCTCGAAGTCTGCCTGGTGTCATTGGCATTCTAACTGCAGATGACGTTGTCAAGATGTCTGACCCGCTCCCGCAAATGACGGTGCCTCCCGCATCAAATGTCAAAGACTATCCAATCGCAGTGGAAAAAGTGCGATATGTGGGTGAGCCAATTGCGGTTGTCATCGATGATTCAAAATACGTGGCCGAGGATGCGCTTGAATCGATTGAAGTTGATTACGAGCTCCTTGAGCCAATTGTTGATGCAGAAAGAGCATTTTCCTCAAACGACATCCTTGTACATGAGGAAATCGGCACCAACATAATGGCCCATGTCAAGTACGATTATGGGAATATCGAGAAAGCAATAGATCAGGCAGACAAGGTATTTCGCACAAAAATCCACTTTCACAGATTCAGTTCAACGCCTCTCGAGACCAACGCTGTCGTGGCAGATTTTGACCCTAAGGAAGGCTCATTGACTGTCTGGTGTAACAACCAAGAACCTTCGTTCATGTTGCCCCAGTTCAACAGCGCGCTTCGGTTACCTTACGACAAGATGCGCTTCATAACCATGGATATTGGCGGGGGATTTGGCTGCAAGATTATCAACTACGCGTATGTCATTCTGATTTCCCTTGCCTCAATGAAAGTTCAACGACCTGTGAGCTGGTTGGAATCTAGGACGGAGCATCTGCACGCTGGAAACCATGGGGCCGAAAGATTGTTCGTAGTCGAAGCGCCGGTCAAAATTGACGGAACAATTCTTGGCTTGAAAATTACGAGTATTGATGATGATGGTGCTTTTGCAAGGCACGAGCCTGCTGGATTGACCGTCTGGGCGCAGGTTGTTCCGGGCGCCTACAAGATAAGGAATATTTCAAATGACATGTACGCGGTGTTCACAAATAAGTGTCCTGCAGGCCCGAACAGAGGTTTCGCACGGGCGCCGCATTCGTTCATGATAGAGCGCGTCATGGATCTCGTAGCGCATGAGCTCGAGCAGCTCACCTATGCGCGGTGAGCTTTCATGCAACATCGCCGCTACCTTCAAACTTCGGGCATCATCCCCTTTCAGATTCTTGTCCCGCAGGATGTCC
>DAIDAB010000090.1:0-7706 GCA_027310845.1 bacterium
ATCTAATGTCTTCAACCACTACATTAGCACCAAGCCTTGCTAACCTCAGAGCAACTACACGACCAATACCCTTGGCGGCGCCGGTGACCAATGCCACTTTGCCTTTCAGAATCGGTGCTTCATCAGAGGCCATGCTGGGCCGCGCGATGGAGAAGCTAACTTATGGATTTCGCCGAAGCAAAAAAAAGATCGTGAAACCTCCGAGAATAGGTACTCACCTTTCCCGTGATGCTTTTGGTCGGTTGGTAATTGCAGATTCAAGATACGCCAGATGTGGGTAGGAAGTGTCATGGCAAGTTTCCTGAGGAAAGAGACACGAGTATGGTGCCAAGAACTACGATCACAATCGCTCCAATAGTCCTAGGTCGAAATACCTCATAATCCTTGGCCAACTTTCGCGTCATAAGAACAGTGAAGATTGGATGTGAAGCTAGAATTGGAACAACGATTACGATTGGTGCTATGCTCAGCGCAGCAAATCGAAACAGCTGGCCGAGAGCAGCAAGTATCCCTGCAATAACATAGAAGAGCACTGCATAGGGTGGCAATGCGTTGATTGCTGAGACTATTCTCGATGGACGTCTCGTTAACGCGTAGAAGATTAGAGCAGCTGCATAAGCTATGAAGGTAGAGGAGACATAGAAATCAAAGATAGAGAGGCCGACCTTTATCAGAAGCGGCGAGATTCCAAATATCACTGAAGTGACTAATGCTGCCACATATCCTGTCTTTATCTTTCCACCTCTCTTTGCTGCACTTGAGCGCACTTCAAGAAGCAGGACACCAGCAAGTATCAGAACTGTTCCCACCGCGATTCCAGCGTTGATACTTTCCCCTAGAATCGCGATAGCAAAAAGGACAGCATACACTATCTGGGTAGAGATCAGCGGCGATGCCTGGTTTGCTCCAATATTCTTCTCAGCAAGATATGATATCTGACGCCCGATAGCAAAATGAAACACGCCAACGGCTGCAAATATGATCAGTACAATAATTGTTGTATGAAAGAGTGTGCTTTCTTGATTGAATAGGAACATTGCCAACCCCGTAATTACAACTCCTACAATCAAAGTGAAGTAGGTTGGAATGACTGGATCCGACTTGACAAGCGGTCTGCTTGCGAACGCTCTGTTACCTGCAAAGCCAAGCGCAGAGCCTAAGGCAAGAAGAGCTCCTAGGAATCCATTCGCAATCAAACATTCGACCCCAACATAACTTCCAATGACCGAATCCATAAGTCCGGGGAATCTGTTGTCTTTTTCAACAACATGTCTTCCTCCCAAAATTCAATTGATTAAGAGTTTGCTTGCTCTATATGATGCAGGAAGAGTCTCTGAATGAGATTCCGACATAGCGATGGGGAATGACTTGTGCGCACAATATTATTGTTGGAGAGCTGAGACATCAGACAGATTGGCATTGATTCTATACTTCGGACAGATCTGCATCTTCGCATAATCAAATATCCACTAGTAGATTCTGTTAATTCGTTGGGTCTTTCGGAGAAGCGTTAAGTAACTGGTCTCGATATGAGGAGATAAAGAGAAAAGTGCAACGTAAGACATTTGTGCTGGCTGCCGTTGCTATCGGCGTTATTGCACTCACCTCGGGTTGGATATTGTTTTCGGACAATATTTCCATTTCCAATCCTCTGTTCTGGCTAGTAGTGGTGCAAGTGCTCTTTGTGGCAACTAGATTGATTGCGTACCGCAAACAGAAAAATCCCGAAGGTTAACAGGCATCGACTAGCCCCGAAGACTTGACAGAACCCATTAGTCCCAAACTTTTATAATTGAACTTTCCAGTTTTTCTCATTCTATGAAGCAGCAAGGGGTCTCTCTTTCTAACAAAGAGCTTCTTTCCATGTTTGAGAAGATGCTTCTGATTCGGATTTTTGAAGATAAGATACACGCTCTCTTTGCTCAGAAATTGATCCCCGGGACGACCCATGTTTGCCAAGGGCAAGAAGCCGTCTCAGTCGGAGTAATTTCCAACTTATCCAAGGAAGATGTTATCACTTGTACCTATAGGGGGCATGGCCATTCGCTTGCAAAGGGAATAGAGCCAAAGAAAGTTATGGCAGAGATCTTCGGAAAATCCACTGGTTGTTGTAAAGGTAAAGGGGGCTCAATGCACATAACAGATCTCTCCGTCGGCGCACTCGGATCTTTTGCAATCGTTGGAGCAGGAATCCCAGTTGCCGCTGGCGCTGGGCTTTCCTTTAAGTACAGACACTTGAATCATGCAGCTGTAGCTTTCTTTGGCGACGGGGCCTCCAACATCGGCGCGTTTCACGAAGGAGTTAATTTCGCATCAGTTTTGAAACTTCCAGTAGTATTCGTCTGCGAAAACAATCTTTATGGCGAATATTCACCCCTCATGAAGACAACCTCTGTGCCGAACATCGCAGACAGAGCTTCGGCTTACGGCATCAATGGAATAGTTGTAGACGGCAATGATGTATTGGAGGTCTATCGTGTCTCGAAAGGAGCGATTGACGACGCCAGAGCAGGAAAGGGCCCGACGTTAATCGAGTGCAAGACCTACAGACAAAAGGGCCATTCGAGAACAGACCCGGGAAAGTATAGGCCTGATTCAGAAGTTCGAGAATGGATGGAAAGAGACCCGATTAGACTATTTGGGGATTACTTAAGATCCAATGGAATTATGGATCGATCATCGGAAGAAGCGATGAGTTCCCGCGTGAATCAAGTTGTTGAAGAAGCATACCAATTTGCTCTGGACAGTCCTTATCCTTCCGAGAATGAGCTCGAAAGTAATGTCTACAATTAACATCAATTACAGAAGTGCAATCAGATTTGCACTCCGCGAGGAAATGAAGCGAGACGATCGCGTCTTCCTTTTAGGCGAAGACATCGCCGACGCAGGAGGGGTTTTCAAAGTAACTGAAGGGCTTCTAAGCGAGTTTGGTCCCAGCCGCGTGATAGACACTCCAATTTCTGAGACCGCAATTGTGGGAGCTGCGTTAGGGTCTGCACTTATGGGTCTAACCCCTATTGCAGAGATCATGTTTTCTGATTTTACCGCCGTAGCCATGGACCAGATCGCAAACCAGGTCGCGAAATACTCTTACATGAGCGGCGGCCAAGCTCATGTCGGAGTAGTCATTAGGGCTGTTTCAGGTGGGGGCATTTCCTTCTCTGCCCAACATTCACAGAGTCTCGAGGCCTGGTTTGCTCATACTCCAGGATTAATTTCGATAATGCCAAGCAACCCGCGGGATGCAAAGGGCCTGTTGAAGAGCGCAATTAGATGTGGGAGACCAGTGATGTTCTTCGAGCACAAAGCGCTCTATCCAATGGAAGGTCTCGTACCCGAGTCTGAAGAACTTATTCCAATCGGCAAGAGCGAAATACGGAAAGAGGGAGAGGACTTGACGCTTGTTGGTGCCAGCTCTACAGTAGCAACCTGTTTGGAGGCTGCATCGAGGCTTGAATCAAATGGGATACATTCAGAAGTCATCGACCTCAGGACTCTCTCACCCCTTGATTCAAAAACGATTCTGGGATCAGTCGAAAAGACAGGGAGGTTAATTGTGGTCGAAGAAGATGTAGGGTTCTGCGGGTGGGGAGCAGAGATAGCTGCACAGGCAGCGGACAAATCACTCTACTACCTGAAATCGCCTGTAAAGCGAGTCAGCGCGCCGTACGCTCCGATTCCATTCAGCCCTGCTTTGGAAAAGATGTACATGCCTAGCGCGGAGAAGGTGTATGCTGCTGCCAAACTGCTTGTTCAAGGAAGCTAGGAATGCATGGAATTGTAGTCTATCCGAGATAGGTCTTGTCCTAACCCATTACTTCGCTTATCCTAACGGGCCTTCTTTCGAGTGAGGATTTTACAGCAGCCTGAATCACCGCCACGTTTTTCATTCCTTCGTAACCGTCCACCTCAGGCTTTCTCTTTTCCCTTACGCTTAGAGCAAAGTCCTCTTCCTCCCTTTGGATCGGATCGACATTTTCAAACTCTACCCTCTCCCGAGCTTCCACTCCTGCCTTTTGCGAGAAAAGCCCTGCCTTTTCGTCAGCAAAAAGGTTCATCCCAGTCCCAAAGAGGTTTGTGTACACTTGTCGAGGTGTGGTGAACACGCTTGCGGTAAATCCGTAAGAGCCGTTTGCAAATTTCAGGTTGAGGAGTGCTATATCGTCGATCTCCGCTTTGATTACCATCTTGTCGAGCCTTGCGCTTACCTCCTCAACTGACGGATCAACCAAGAACCGAAGTGTGTCTATCATATGAACTCCAAGATATGAAAGCGGGCCTCCAGGGCTCTCAGACTTGTACCAACGCCACTTTTCAGGAGTAATTGACAAGCCAGACGGGTTGAAAAAATTGCCCTCGGCAAAGATTGTTCGGCCGACCAGGCCGCTGTCTATTATCTCCTTCATCTTCCGATGATATCCAGTCCATCTCCTGTCCTGGCAAACTGAAAGAACAAGCCCCGCGTTTTCAAACGACTCTATCATTTCCTCGCATTCTGAGACAGTATTCGCCAGTGGTTTTTCGATGAGCAAGTGCTTCCCGGCCTCAGCAGCCTTAACTGCAAGATCTCTGTGGGTGGTGTGCGGAGTGGTCAAAATGATTGCATCGACATCCCTCCTCTTCAAAACGTCTTCGTAGGTGAGATCATACGCGCAATTGTTTTGCGATGCAAACTTTTTTCCCTTCTCTTCAGTCCTAGTGTAGCAAGTGACTAACTTCAGAATATTGGTCTTCTTCAGTGCAGCAGCATGCATGCCAGACCAATGTCCGATTCCGACTATCCCTACACCGAGTGGCTCCATGTTCTATAATGACTCCATCTATTCGCTATAAATGCTTTGATTGAAGTATGGTCAAGGTGAGAGTAAGTCTTAGGGCAATGCGGTAATCAGTATAATGGAACCTCAGTTATCTCTTCCCTTGGCCATTTGCTGATCACTTCATGGCCCGATTCTGTGACAAGAATCATGTCCTCTATTCTCACGCCCGATTTTGCATCTGGCGTGCAGTCAAGAGTCTCGAGTGCTATTGCAGTGTTCGCCTCAAGTTTCTGCGGCCATTTCAAAGCAGTAGGTCTCCAAAAGAATGGAGGCTCGTATAGGCTGAGCCCCAGACCGTGCCCCATGTTCATCCAGAATGTAGAAAGAGTATCGTTGTGAGACCTTATGTAAGGCGGCTTGTCGCCCCAAAGGCTAGTCTCATCTGGCCAGTTTCCCACGACATCTGCTGTTGTTGCTCCCGCTTTGACACTCTTTTCTGCTTCGTCGAGCCAATTGTAAACCCGGGCGTACGTCTCTTTGACCTCTTTTGAGGCTGGCCCGACACTAAACGTTCTATAGTAGCACGAGCGATAACCGAAGAAACCGAAATTGAAGAAATCTGCGTAAACAAGGTCTCCCGGCCTGATCCTTCTTCCCGTGGCTTGTGCGGTGTTGTCCTTTGGCCAAGTGTGTGCACCAGATACGATGAATCCCCCACTAGTCGTCAAGCCGTTTTCTATTGCATATCCAATACATTTCGCAAAGATCTCCCGCTCTGTGATTCCTGGCCTCAGGTTTCGTACAAGCGTGGCAAAGCAACCGTCCACTATTGACGCGAGATCCCTCATACATTCAAGTTCCATTGGGGTCTTCACCGACCGACTTTCGAAAAGTGCCTGACCGCCTTCAGGACTAACATCAAGGCCCTTCTTGTTCAGGGCATCGAGAATGATCGGTATGCTAGTGTCAATCCCGATTTTCTCATTTTCTACTTTCATCTCCTTCAGAAGTGAGTATATCTGGTCTGCGAATGAATCTGCGAGGTAAATTTGAGCCTCCTTTGCACTTGCAGCATTTGGCCCTCCCCAACCAGTGATCGAATATTCCATGCGTATATTTGGAAGGTGATGTTTCAACACAAATGCCGTCTGGCATTCTTCGAACCCCACAGGAGTTCCTTCTAGCGGAAAAATTGCATAACGGTTGCCGCCAATCGCGGCAGCGCCAGGAAAGATCGCTGGTATGTTCGTGGTGTATTCCACATTTGCTTCTGTAAGACAGATTACTGCGCTCAGGCCGTATTGTTTCATTTTCTCTCTAGCCCTGGCCTGCTTATCTTTCAGCATTCTTTCAAAATCAATCCGCCCCAGAGGGGAGTCTTCGTTGAAACCCCACTCTCCCATGTGGTAACTGTACAAAATTTGCGCCCCGAGAAGAAGCGGAATCCGACTTGTTCTTTAGCCTTACTTCTCTTGAACTTTCACAACAGTGGCTTTCTTGAAGCGCTGAAGAAAGACAATTTCGATTGGATTTGCGTTTTGATTCAATTGGGAAATTGGCAAGGTTCGCGGCGACATCCGAGAACTAGATCGCGTAATAGAGAAGAGGGAAACCTGTCGCGAAATTTGCCATGACAAAGATTAATAGAATCTGAGCAATCGACTGACTAGCAAACAATTTCGCTTCTCCCCTCATCATTTTCTCGATCAACAACTGGTCTGGCTGGCTCTTCCTTAACTCCAGAAAGATCTTGACATTGGACCGAAGCAACATTCCAAAACCCTGCACAATCAGAATCGCCACAAGAACCGCAACCACAACAACATAATACAAAATCGGAGGAGTGAGTTGTATCAGACCCAGGTTGGATCCGAGAAAGTACCCTGCGATAATAGTCACAGATGACATTGTAGGCATATAGAAGATCAGCTTTGGCATGAGCCATGATATTATCTCCCTCCGCGACGAAAAAGTCGCGCGCTTTAGAACAGGTCCAAGCAGAAATGCCATGAAAATGTCCGCCCCCGTCCAGAGTATCGCGCACATCACGTGAACGTAATCCAGAACCAAGAGGTTGTTTGTTGCAACACCTGCTATCAGAGCCGCAAAGGGAACAACCACCCAGATATTTGCTCTAACAGAGAGCTTTGGAACGGGCAAATTGGATGACGTGGCAGCTGATAAATCTGTGGACATTCACAATGCGCTCTATGTCATTTCAAAACCAATGAGATTCTTCTAAATTGTATGTGACTTGGAAGCTGACATCAAAGTCTAGAGGCGCGTGAATATTCTGTTTGCATTTTTTTGCAGCACCATTTGAGCCTTGTTGCCGAAGACGGAGTTGATCATCTCCATGAAGTTTCTTGGTTCCATGTCAAATGGATAGTCTGTTCCGAGCACTATCGAATCGCTCCCGACAATTCGAGAAAGAGAATCTAGAATTTTCTCATTGTACACGATTGTGTCGTACGAGAACCTGCCAATGTAAGAAGAAGGTTCCCTTGCGATTGCTTTCGCCTCCGGCCTTACGCGAAAGCCGTGATCGAGTCGTCCCACTCCGTGCGGGAAATATCCGCCCCCATGAAGGAGTACTACTCTCAGTTCTGGGTGTCTATCCAAAACGCCACCAAAAATCAACGAGGATGCAGCTATCGTTGTATCAAAGGGATTACCAAGAAGGTTTTCCATATAATAGGATCCGAGCCTCTCGCGTGCAGCGACCGTCACTGGATGCAATATCACAGGTGATGAGAGGGCCTCACTTGCCTTCCAAAAAGGTTCTAGCCTAGGATCATCTAGATTTGCACCGTTGATGTTTGTGCCAATCATGCTTCCTATCGCACCGAATCTGTCGACTGCGTCCTCAAGAACTGTGGCCGCCGCTTCGCCCCAGGGTAAAGGAACCGTAGCAACAAAGCGGAATCTGTTTGAATATTCTTTGGC
>DAIDAB010000090.1:7716-8017 GCA_027310845.1 bacterium
AGCTCCTTTGGTAGGTAATATCAGTAGATATCAACCCATGTGGATAGAACTTCTGTGTCGATACCTAGTTCAGTCATATGCTGCAATCTTTTCTCAACTTCAGTCATCTTACCGAAGAACGGGCGGCTGACCTTTGTGGGGAAGCTGAAGGAGATCGAGTCATTGGTCTTTTTCACTCTTAGCTCCGGTGCGAATTTATCTTCAGACGCGAGTTTTACGAGATTCGGACTGACATAATGAGCATGGATGTCTATTGTCAATATGCAATACTTCCCCGTTCATTTTCCACCAAGAAATATTT
>DAIDAB010000091.1:0-7572 GCA_027310845.1 bacterium
GTGCGTGATCTTGCGCTTGCAGAGAGACCTGCGGATGCAGAACTGCTTTTTTCAAAGCGACCCTATGTAAAAATGGATTTCAGAGATGAGGTTCAACCCTTTGGACCAAGCGCCCCGATGAAAGAATTCAAACCCTCTGGAAATATCTCAGTTGACTCGAGGATTGAAAAGGCCTACTACGACAAAGACCTCAAGGCAAGTGACGCCGTGTTCGGATTATACAGAAGTGGAGTACTATTCTCAAAGCTTGAGAAGGCGTTTTCTGTTGGAATCTTTGGAGAGAAGAAGAGAAGGAAGCTCGTGCCCACTCGTTGGAGCATAACCGCTGTTGACAGCAACCTCTCGCTGCAACTTATTGACGAGATCAAGGATTATGAAACGATAGACGACTACAGAGTGTTTCATCATGAAAACCTTGACAACGTGTACATCGGCATTCTAACACCGGAGAAATGGGAATTCGAATGGATTGAAGCATGGCATTCAGGCACTGCGTGGAATCAGTTTGGGAGAAAGGCCGAGATGATTGGAGATTATGAAGGGTACTACGGTAGGAAGACATACGCAAAACCCGGAGGCTGCTACTATTCAACTCGTTTTGCTGTTTCTGAGTATCTCTCCCGAGAGAGAAAGCAGAGCGGGGCTATCATGCTGCGGGAGATCCACCCCGGATACATCTTGCCGGTCGGCGTGTGGAACGTTAGAGAGAGCATCAGAGCGCTCCTTACGACCCAATACAAGTCATTTGACACTTTGGAGGAGGCGCTGAACTTTGCATGTACTTTCTTCATGATTCCTAAATCCGTCTGGATATCAAATTCGGAGCATTTGAAACAGGCTAGAGAGCAGATGAAGATAACAAAATATTTCGTAGCCTAGCTTTTGAAACGCTTTTTCTGCACTAGTTTTGCAAGAGCTATTCCCCTTATTGCCTCGATATCCTGCATCTCCTTCCACTTTATACTCCTGCTTCTCTTCTCAGTCTCAATCAATAGATTCAATTGAGCCTCAAATTTCTCAAAATCGTTCTCACCCTTTATGATTTCAATACTCTCAAGAAAGGCATAGATCCTCGGAAACTCGCGTCTTAGTCGTTGCTCTTCTTCAACTTTTGAGCTTGAAAGCTGCCGGTGCCAAACGTAATACGAAACAAGTGAAACTAAAACGACGATTCCAATCAAGGTCGCGATGATCAAATTGAGAGTAGACGGATTGATTGGGAGTTCGATTATCGCGACAATGAGAGCAGCTACCGAAGTGCCAGCTACTACATATGAAGCAAGCCTTTCTCCAACATTCAACTCGACAACCCAGTAGCAAACTGGGAGAGTGGAAGGTCTTTTCATTTAAATGTTACTGTAATATTACAGTACTGTTACTGTCCCCGATAATTTACATTGTCATGATCTTGCCTAAACCTGAAACTGCTCACAATCAGTTTGGTTTGACCTTTGGTCGGCAAATAGGCTCTTGAGAAGCTCTAGCGTCTTGAATTCGAATGATATCCATTCTCATCCGTAGACAAAGTGCCAAACAATGAGAAGCTCAACATGAAGTGCATGAAAGTTTGTTTTGTGAACGTCTAAAATATGCACATAGATTGCAGAGTACAGAAATGTTATAAGAGAATTTGCTCAGGATTATTTTGTCATAAGATGATTACATCCAATGTTGGCAGATGAAATTATAGGCAAGGAAGTAATTGGAGCTCAAGGTTTCAAGCTAGGCAAAGTCGATGACATAGCGCTTGATGAGAAGATTTGGCGCGTAACCTCTCTCAAGGTCAAACTGGAAAAGGGGATAGCCGAGGAATACAACATGAGGCAACGCTTCAGAAAGTCGCATGTACTTGTCAGCGTAGATCAGGTCCAGGCAGTAGGAGACCGCGTGCTTTTGAAATCCTCCAATGATGAAATTATGAAACTCATAGCATCACCAGTCTCCTTGACTTCCGAGCAGCCTACAACAACACAGAAAACATCTGAGGATTCACAGCTTACTCAGCATGATAGCGTTGGGTCCAACTAGGGATTCAATACTATGAGTAGTGGTATTCGATAATTTCACGCGAAAGCACCTGACGATATCCATCATATTCTGGATAATCGTCAGAATATAGCGCAGATGAGCAAGTCCGTGCCATCGGCCTGCTTTCATCTCCCAGAGCAGAAGGTTAAAAATGATGATCAATGAGATAAATCGTCACCATCTTCAATATTGTGCGACGCTTGCTCTTGTTCATTCAACTCGTGAATGTCATTAGATCCACGAAGCAACCGATAGAAAATCGCACCGCCACACAGTTGAAGTATTCCACCAACGACGAGCGGAGAATTTTCAGCAACTGCAAGAAGGTATCCACCCAGTCCGGACGATAGAAATGAAAGGCGTGTTGAAACCCCGGAAAGGCTCGTAGCCGTTCCCATTTCAGAATCGCTCACACCACTTATGGTGATGCTCGCCCTGATTGGCCCGCCCAGGCCTGAGCTCAATCCTCTAACTAGATATAAAGCCGCTGCGATTGCCCCTAGAGGAGAGAATGCCATCGCCATAAGAAAGGCGCCGTTCAATCCCCTTGTCAATGATGCGGCACTGACTGCTTTTATCCTCGAAGTTAGGAGGTGCGCGTAGTAAGAGGATATTGCGCTGACCGCGGAGGCCCCAGCATAGATCAACGAAATTGTCATACTGTCGTATCCAAACCTAATGAGAAACCAGAGTGGCAGCAGTGGTATGACAATTCCTATCCCTGTAGCGTTCACTATGTTTGAGGCGACAACCTTCGATACGAATTTTCTGCTCTTGTTTGTGAGTATGCGTGCTTCCTTTTTGGAATGGGTTGACTCCCCCACACCTGCAAGCGAGACAACAGCGAGGAGCGCGGTGAAGAAAGTTAGAAGATAAATCACTCTAAATGATTGTAACTCTCCGAATATCTTCGTTGTGAATAGCCACCCCTGCACTCCTAGAAGCCCGTATCCTGCGATTCCTGCTATTCCAGCGATGAATGTTATGGAACCGAGTTTTCTGACCCTTTCTTCTTGTCCCTTCCATATAGAGCCAACAAGTGCAGTCAAGCCGGGACCGAACGCGCCGCGCAGACCACCAGCTCCCATTCCACCATACCCACCCATTACCGCCGCAAATATGATCAGAGGGAGTGTCGCCGAGGAGAGCGAAAGAAGTAGAGCCGAGAATGCGAATAGAATTTCGACTAGGATAACCACCTTCTTGTACCCGAATCTGTCGCCAAGGAGTCCCCAGGCAAACACAAGAGCAGCACCAACAACTGTCATAAGTGCGAATGTTAAACCGATCAAAACAGTCGAGAATCCCAACTTGGACATGTAGATTGGAAGAGCGAGTGAGCTGAAGCTAATTCCAAGGCTCCGCATGACACGTGCGACGAGGAGCAATCTGAAGCTCTTGTCCTTTTGGGCTATGTTTCTTTCTTTTTCTTCACCTACCACTTCATTTCACCCTGAGCCTTCGATTGCCTCGGCAAGAGTGTATTTACTACAACCGCCTAAAACTTTCGTAAACGCAGTGTGATAGAGGGGGTCAACTCTGTATTTAGCGCTTCCAACTTGTCCGCTCAACAAGTGAAAAGATAATAGTATCACAGACACCTCGAATGCAAAGCTTTAGCCGAGATAGAAAATTAGTCGAAGAGACTTTGTCCTTTGTCGCCATTGATAAGAATGTAATCAGTCCGCCGAGATAATGCAAGTGACAGAGTATCTCAAACCTAAATGACAAGGATAATTCAAATGGAAAGGCCGAACTCACCGAGTTTCAGGGGTGATTTTGGATAATGGCGTTAAAGAAGCACAAGCGGAACGCGAGATCTCTGAAAACCCAGTTATTATAACGCCCCTATACGGCCTCTATTGGACCGACAACGAATATGCTGAAGAGAAGAACGGCTAGCACGAACACTGTGAGGGCAACGTAGATCATATCTTTCTCTGCAGCGAACAAAAGGATTGAAGCCGCAACTCTTACGATTGGCGTTGCAAGTAGTATCAGGAGGCCTAGCTCGATTATGGCAATCGGATTGAAAGCCACAACTCCAGTACCAAGTTTTACGAAATTGAGCGTCGGCCTGCCATAATCACTCTTGATCAGCGCGCTCAAGGATGTCGGGAAATTTGCAGACTTGTCGCCAACAAGAATCATTATGACCCCAACCCCTATCAGAACAGCGCTGATTGTTACGCCGAACCTGAGCACATTACCTATGATAGCGTTGAAGTCTACCTTCGAATCTAAATCTTCATTCTTACCCAATTTCAAGAAACCTTCCTCAAAGCAAAACGACACCTCTCTGGAACATTTCGATCCCGAGAGCAACGAGTACAAAAATGAAGACAAGCCTGAGCGAGGAAGGCCTTGACCTAACCAGTACTTTCGTTCCTATGAAAGAACCTAATACTACCCCTATCGCAACAGGTCCGGCAAGTATTGGGTTCACGAATCCTCCTATGTAGAAGATACCAGTGCTCGCAGCCGCAGTCACTCCAATCATAAAATTGCTTGTCGTGGTAGAGACTTTGAATGGAAGTTTCATGAGCGTATCCATCCCAAGGACTTTGAGCGCGCCGCTACCGATGCCGAGTAGTCCTGAGATGAGTCCTGCACAGAACATCACGCCCAGCCCTCCAGTAACATTAGTTGCTTCGTACTTGATCTCTTCTTTCAGAACGCTGTCGTAATATGCGCCTTTTAGTTTTAGTCCATCCGCGAGCTTGTTTGGAGTTACGTTAACGTCTGCTT
The DNA here is from genome assembly GCA_027310845.1 of bacterium. Lineage (GTDB taxonomy): Archaea > Thermoproteota > Nitrososphaeria > Nitrososphaerales > CADDZS01 > JASHOD01. The sequence continues at coordinate 4,777 of DAIDAB010000091.1, forward strand.
TGGAAAGTTTCTTTTCTATTCTGGACTTCCTGTAAAGATCGTATGAGGAGGTGATTAGAACCGACCCAAACACAATGAAGACAATCCATGACAGTCCACTCTTTATGAGAAAAAGTGTGGTAACAGCTCCGACTATTGCGCCTGTCGTTGTAGCTATTTCCAAAAACATACCGACTCTCAAATTCGTTATCTTATCCTTCACGTAAGCAGATGCAGCGCCGCTTGAGGTCGCGATAACCGAAACAATGCTAGCACCGATTGCATACTCGATTGGAACACCATACAAAATCGTCAGAACAGGAACGATTAGTATGCCACCACCAATTCCTACAAGGGAACCGATGAGGCCTGCGACGATTGAAATTAGAAGCATCGTGATTAGATAAACTTCAATTCCAACCAATGGCTCTAGTCACCAAAAGAAACAATTTGTGACTTCCTTAAACAAATCTCTTCGTACAATTCTCTTACCACCAAATCTTGCAGAACATTCAGTCTTCAGGTCAAGTCAAGCACGACTGTGGAACTCTTGACCGGATTCTGAAATTTTACCTAAACCTTAAACAATTTTCAACAGGAGAGAGTGTAATAACTTTTCTCTTACTTGTTTATCGGCAGAGCTCACCACATAGTGGTTTGTTTAAACGGTCTCGGCTCTCGTTTGTGATTAGTGCCGCATCTTTGCATATGTCTCCTGATTTTCTTTTCGCTGATTAGTTTCCCGCACTTTGGACAAATTGGCATAGGCTTTTAGATCTCCATAAGATGTCTGATTTCATTCTTTATTACTGCAACGGTATCCTCAAGGGGAATCATTCAAGAGGCAATCAGATCCAGAGCCCTCCGCCCATACCCATCCCGAACATCCCCATTCCTCCGAGCATTCCCATCATTAACATTGAGTTCATCATCGACCCTTGTGCTGCTTGTTGTTGTTGCTCATGCGCTTTGACATGACTCTGTAGTTCTTGGTCAGATTTGAACAACAAACCGTCTAATCGGCATATCCTCAAAGATGGATCGATATTGTGCACTATTTGCTCCCACATTCTTTCTTCAAACTCATGAGCTGAGTGGAGATCCACAGCCGTGGCGAGCCCGAGAGTTGCAACTCCCTCTATAGCTGGAATCGCGAGGTCTCGTCCCCAAACCCCTGCGTTGAGCTGTACTTCGAATTTACCACTGGTGCCAGCAACAACAACATCCACATCCCGCACCTTCCCCAATACAATTCTTTCCATACTTGACTTCCTTGCGTGCAAATCCCAAAAGTTATCTTTAGTGTCCTCAGATTGCACTTTGAACCCCTCTGATTGCAAGAGCGTTTTGATATGTGTATACACGTCCTTAGGCCCTATGTCCCTTTCTACAAATCCATGTCTTCGCAACTACTTTTCACCTATTAATCGCTGGAAATTCTGATTATGATTCTTGATCTATCGAATTGCGATTAGCTTGCAACAAAAGAGTCTATTCTTTTCAATATCTTGCCTTCGACTTCCAAGTTCCAGAGCATTTCGGGAATATCTACTGCGAGGAATACCTCAGACAATAGGAGCGTTTCTATAGCCGTAATGCCCAAGTTCTTGAACCACTTTCCGACACCAATCCTGACAGTAAAATTATTTGGTTCTCCATTAACCAGTATGTTGAACGCTCTGTCGGCAGTTATTACATCTCGCAGGAATCCTCCTTTCTGTGCTTGAATCAACGTGCCGTGAGTGCTCGCAGCAGATGTTTGAACCTTGAAACCATCACTCTGAAGATATTGTTTTATTTCCGTACTCAAAGTATCGAGGTCGGCATTCTTGGCCTCGTATTGCCTAACTTTTTCTCCCAAGACCATATCTAATCAATTCTAATCAAGCTTATTGCTCAGCATTAAGTATTATGGCGGTGACTTAGACACTTGCACCAATGGGATTAAAAGGAGGCCAAGAAATTGCTGCCAGAATTCTGACTCAATCCAAAACCTCTCTGCCACATTGCGCAGTACTCTAAATCCTTCTATTTGATATGATCATCTCGGCTCGGAATTATTGTGCTCCAGTTGTTTTAGCTTTCAAAGTGGGGTCTGTTTTTGGGCTCTCGACTCTGCGTTTGATAGTTAGACAAATGTACCAAAGCCCTAATTTAGTGCATATAGATACTTTGAATGTAGGTTGATAGTGCTTTGGAAGGAAAAGTGTTGACATACACCAAGGAACAGCAAAGAACTATTCAGAGATCGCATGTGTCTGATATTCTGCAAGGCGTTGCGCTCCGCGACGCAGATACTGTCTACGAAGTGCCAAAGATCAGAAAGTACTATGAAGCAATTCATCAAAGTCTTTTGATAATAGACGAACAATTTTGAATTGGCGTGCCTTCCGATTCAGCGCCAAGGATAGTCTGTTACAGAGTACAACACTGGCTTTGCTAGGGTAGGGAAGCAGATCTTGGGCAGAAAGTGCGTTGTTCCAGGCAGAGTTTTCAATGGAGGAAAGCTTCGTGCCCACTACCTTTTGACTGTGACCGCGAGGAAGAACAGTATGAGAATTACGAAATCTATTGCCGTGTATAATAGATCTGTTGTTTGCGCACCCCAGTTGAAGACCAATATGTCTAGATGTCTCACAACAGTCTTCACAGCGAAAAGCCCAAAAGCTACTGATACAAGTAGAAGTCGTGTCAGATTTGTCTTTCTATAGGCGAGCAGTGTGATTGTAAGCAAAATTACGGCGCACCCCCCCACAGCGAGGCTGAGTATCTCATCTAGCTCTGCTCCGACAATTGCTTGAATTCCAGCAGCTGCGA
>DAIDAB010000091.1:7603-8014 GCA_027310845.1 bacterium
GTCTCTCCTTCTTCTTCGACTTTCGTATCTCCTTCGCTTATTACCAAGAACATATCTGCGAGGCGACTAGACCACTTTTCCCAGACGGTGGGATGATAATTCTGCAAAAATCTCCTTAGTTCGTTGATTGGGGCGAGGACGCTATATTTGACAATCTTTCCTCTTCGTTCACGTGCAATGATTCCCAGATCCACAAGACGCTTCATATGCCAGTTGATCGTCGGTTGAGACAGTTTGGTGAACATCGCGAGATCCTTCTGACTTGAATTCGGCCTTTCGATTAGGTGAAGAAGCAGCTCTCTGGGAGTCTCTTGAGAAAGAATGCTCAATATGACACTTTGGCGTTCTCCAAAAATCTCAGTTGCGAATATGAACTTGTAGAGACCGCGCCTAAGAGTCTTGATCCTACCT
>DAIDAB010000092.1:0-7698 GCA_027310845.1 bacterium
GGTATATGGAAGCGTTCTGCGAATTTAATTAGAAGTGCTGAACCTTCCTCGTCATTGACTCCACCACCTGCAAGTATCACGGGGGAATTGGACTTGAATAGAAATTCGACAACCTTTCTCACTTCTTCTTGGGAAGGCAGATGCCTATTCTGTTTGTGAGTGGTATTGTTTCTTATTCCACCGCAGTCAAGATGCCAGACATCTTCGGGCACTTCGATGAACGCTGGTCCATAGGGCGGAGTAGACGCGACATCGTAGGCCTCGGAGATCATGCCATCTGCCTCAATCGGCCTTTGCACTGAAAAACAGGATTTCACTATTGATTTTATGATCTCACATTGATTGACCTCGAGCCAAGAGTCAAGCCCTCGAAGCCTCCTCTTCACAGCGCCCGAAATGACAATCACTGGTACAGAGTCCTTGTATGCAACTGCCACTGCTGTGAGCGAGTTGAGAAATCCAGGCCCGCCATGAATCACTGCAACTCCAGGATTTCCTGTTACCTTACCTTCTGCGACAGCCATGCTGACCGCCGCCTGGTCATGGCGAGTAGAAATGTACCTCATCCCGCTCTCGCTAATGGCATCCACCAAGTCAAGAATAGACGTGCCTATCAATCCATAGATCCTTGAAACACCGAAATGCTTCAGCTTCTCGACCGTAAGCTGAGCGACGTTCATTGGTTTACAACATTCTCCGGCTTTTGGCCGAGCATGACCCTTACGATATTCTCCACAGTCACCTGTATTATCCGTTGGCGCGCCTCGTTTGTGGCCCCGGCAATGTGTGGAGTGAGGACAATCGAAGCCCCCTCTCTTGCCGCAACGACGAGCGGATTGTCTGGTGGTGGCGGCTCTTTCGAGAAGACATCGACTCCTACACCTGCAATCCATCCCTCGCGCACAGCGCGCGCGAGTGCTTCTTCATCTACAAGCTCGCCTCGTGAAGGATTGACAAATATGCCAGTTGGTTTCATGAGGCGCAACTCTCTTTCTCCTATCATTCGATTTGTTTCTTTGTTAAGAGGGGTGTGAATCGAAATGATATCACTCTCGGCAAGGAGTCTTGCAAGTGTTCTGTACGACGCTTCGAATTTGCGCTCCTCGTCCTCACGCGGTCTTTTGATATCATAGTAAACCACAATGCCTCCCAGGGCCCTGACCCGTTCCGCAACAGCCTTTCCTATTCTCCCAAACCCGATTACGCCCCAGGTCTTGCCGTAGAGCTCTCCAGAGAGGTTCATTAGTTCAGATTGCACCCACTCGCCTTCCAGAATTTTCTGATGAGCGTAGGTAATCCTCTTCAGGAGAATTAGGGCAAGTGTTATCGAGTGTTCTGCAACTGAGATAGCGTTTGCGCCTCCAATGTTTGAAACTGGGATTCCCCTCTTTGCGCAAGCTTCGATATCTATGTGGTTGTATCCAGTGCTAGGTTGCTGAATGAGTTTGACATTCTTCATGAGAGCGATCGACTCTGACGTAATAGGAATCGAAAACGAATAATCTCCGATGATGTAATCGGCATCCGAAAGTTCTTTTGCCATCAATGACAAGTCGTACTTGTTGATTGATACTACCTGAACATCGAGTCCGTATTTTGAAGCCGCCTGGGTGAAGAAATTCCTAACTAGAGAACTTGGCAGAGGTGAGAAGGAGACTACCTTAGGCACGTGGAATCTAAACTGCGGTTTTGCATATAATGGTTCTTTGGATCTTCGCGATTGAAATCTCAAATCGTGTGAGGCGTTTTCACTCCCCTGTCATCTGCTTCAGCCACGATTCGTCTCCAATCGTCGTAAAATCACCGTGGCCTGGGTATACATCGGTATTGCTAGGAAGCGCAAGCAATTTCTTTAGTGATTCAACCATCTGCTTTGCGTCAGAACCCATCCCGTCGACTCTCCCATAACCTCTGGCGAAAAGCGTGTCTCCCGAGAAGAGTTGCCCGCGCTTTTCGTCAAGGAGGCAAATCGATCCTTCTGTGTGCCCTGGAGTATGAATCACTTTGAGGATACTTTCGTTCCCGAACCTTATTTCCTGGCCATTTGTGAGCTGAATGTCGGGCTCTATCGGATTTCTTTCTATTCCAAGCTCTGCGGAGGCCTCATCGTCCAGGGCAAGTCTATAGGCATCCAACTCATGGATCGCGAGCTTTGCACCTGTCTCTGCTCTAAGTAGTTCGTCCTCTGCGGTATGATCGGTGTGACCATGAGTGTTAACTATCATCTTGGGCCTGATTTCAAGCTCCTTGAGCCGTTGCAGAATTGAACTCGCTCCTTGCGCCACGTCGATTATTATAGCGTCGTTAGAACCGTCCTCGTAAACGATGTACACGTTGTTGCCAATTGGGGGAACTATGAATGCCTCGATTCTCAGAGATCCCTTTCTCAGTGACCTTCTATTACCCACCGCCAATTGACTACATGCCTTCCTCTTTGGTCTTTGAAAGATTCAGACCCTTTGTTCTCAGTTGACTTCGCTCTCATCCATATCTTGTGGGAGAAGCGAATCTGAGATACGCTTCATGTTGTATCCTATCAGCACTCCCCCGACGACCATAAGGTATGGAAGCGCTGGAACCATTATCCTGTAATTTGAAGGTAATGTGCAAGAATTCACGAGCACCCCAACGTTGCATGCATGTCCTCCGACCAGAAGGATGAAAATGAGTGGAATAAGTAGCAAAATTGCCCCCATGACGAATAAGGCCACTAGGGAATTCCTCGGTGGCATTTTCTTTTCTCCTCTAATTCTTGCTTGGGTCAAGTTACACTAATCACTGGCCTTTTCTCAGTTAGAGTTATCGCGTTGAAATTCTTAAGCTCGGAAATAGAGTTTTCGGGAAGATCGTAGAGCGGAATCCCCGCGATTGCGCACCCAGAGGCAGTGATAATGTCTGAGGACTGGTTGATTATAGCCTTCGGAGCTTTCCCATTCTTCTTCAGTCTGTAAATTACGTATGCGCCAACAGAACTTCCGACGCTATTCGGGAACACGAGAATCCTTCCAGAAAAGGGCTTTTCAAATATCTCGTGCTTTGGGTCGCTCACGCAACCCTTCTCTGGGTCGACGCCCTGCAGAAAAGCAATAGGCGCAGAGGAGTACAGCATTTCGCCCCTTGCGTATCCATTCACTATGCATCTCGTCTTTATCTTCATGTCGCGCACTCCGAAAGTATTTCCTTAGTGTCTTTTAGAGCAATCTTCACTCCGTGCACTCTTTTCATGTAGTGCGCTCCCTTTGCGGAATCAGTGATCACTGAGCCCACTTTGAGCGAAGATATTAACGGAGTAAAGTCGGCGCATGCATCCCTCACAAAGGTTGCGCCTGACCCTTCGATGATCTTTGCATATCCTCTTGATTTTGCAAGCTCATATACTTTGGAAGAGCAGAAGACGATGCAGCGTTTTCTGAAGTGCTTCCCATTCACAGCCTTGCTCAAATTGTATAGCTCCTCCATAGTCATCTGGGGACAACCAAACACTACCGCTTCTCCAGTCTCAGAATCTGATAAATCAGCAAGCGTCTCCTCGTATTCTTTCTCTGTGAAATCAATGGTCTCGCCCGTGCGCCCCAAGACGAACATTCCAGAGCTTCCAACAGTTCCAATGGCTGCGCAAAGTGCCTTCGTCTCCGCAATGTCCTTGATTTGTCTTATGCCACTGAATCCGATAACCCCATTCACTTGTTTCCCTGCGAAATATCCAAGCACGCCATAGTCTACAGAGCCAGTCAGTGACCTCTTTAGAGATACTCTGATTCCCTTGCTAGGCTTTCTGTTTCTCTCAAGATGCAGGTCAGAGTAAACAGTCTTCCCCGTGAGCGCGCTCGCAAGAGCACTAACCGCGCTTTCTCTGTTTGTCTTGAGACCAAGGATCGAGTTTGCGTAAATTGCAGCAGAGGATTCCGCCCACGCAATGTGAGTTCCATGTCTTGGGACACGGTAGGATTGGAAGGGAACACATGTAAACGAGTTTGCTATTCCAAGCTTCTCATAACATGCAATGATCTTAAGCTGTTTTTCCGCGTAATCTGCGGGAATGCCGAGGGCATCCCAATTTTCGAGATCCATTCCGCAAGGATTGACAGTTGTGAAAACCTTGAATTTCGTACCTCGTGATTTGCTGATCTTTCTGAGAAAGTCGAGACCGTACTCGCCTATGGTAAGGTATGAAACCCCTGAAACATGTGCCCACTTTATTGGTACAAGCCTTTTGGCATTGGCAAGCCTGCCGGTTGCTACAAGCACCCTGTAAGCGATTTCAAGCGCCTCTCCGTACTCCCCCTCAAGTGCCCTTTCCTCCCTTTGTGTCAGATACATGGAGAGTCCTCTCAGATCGCGCGTCTTGAGCTGCTCTTTGAACGAGCCGCGTGTGCCATCTTTCCCTCTGAGGATTCGAAAGAAGAAATGATCAAATTAGCGACGTCGCTTTTCCTGATTGTAGCAAGTCTGAATTTCGATTTGTCGCTCTTTGTAGGAAGTGTTGCGTCTAGTCCAAGCTTGCTTGTGACCGCAAGCTTTCCACTAGATGGATCAAGGCTCGACCCTCGTGCACCGTTGATGACGGTTACTCCTTTCTCGGCCTGAAACCTTGTCGCAAGAGCCCACTCCACCTGTGCAAGATCAAATGGGTCGACATCGCTGTCAACTGCAATGACAAGTTTTAGCGGATGCGAAGCGGCAAAGCAGTTCACAATCGCAGTCATTCCATCCCCATCGTTTGATTTCTCTATGCTCACAACGCAGTGGAAATACCCTCTTCCGGCAGGAGTCAGGTTAATTCCTCTGACCTTGGGGATCGACTTTGAAAGGGCTTCTCTGATCTTTAGCTCCTGTGGAAAACCCATGAAGAGTGCGTGCTCTCTGGTGCTAGCGACTATGGCTTGGTAAACAGAGTCTTTTCTTGTGTGCATTCTCTCTATGGTGATCACCGGTTGGCTTCTGACCTCATCGTATGTCCCGGTAAGATCCACGAATGGACCCTCTTGCGCTTGCTCCTTGTAATCGAGATGACCCTCGAGTAAAATCTCACAGTCGCGAGGCACTGCTATCTCTGACAACTCAGATGAAACAAGATCCAATCTCTCCCCCATCATTTTGTTTGCTATCCTGTACTCGCTCAGCCCATAGTTTGTCTGAAGCGAGGCCGATAGAAACACTGCCGGTGGGGGGCCTATCATGATACTCACTGGAACTTTTTGATCTAGATCTTTTGCGATCTGGTTTAGGTGACGGGGCACGATCCTAGCAGCGACTTTGTTCTTTGAGAGCACGAGCATCCTGTGGACTGAGAGGTTCTCATCATCGGTTCCCGGATACTTGGCCGCGACGATCCCCGACGTGATATACTTCCCCGCCTCGGCATCAAAATGCTCTAGTATCGGAAGCCTTGACAGATCGGCCGCGCCGCTGTAATCCCAGACAGACTTTTCAAAACTTGAAACTTTGCCTTTCTTTGGGGAGGGATTGGAAATCGCCTTCTGCGCAAATTCTGCAAGACTCTGTTTAGCCCTGTCCACTTCAAGTCCGATCGAGAGTAGTTCTTCAGACCCGTAGAGGTTTCCAGCAACTTTGTACGTTGAATCCTTTACATTTTCAAAAAGGAGAGGTTGGTCCTGGCGTGAAAAAAGTACTGAGGAGATTTCAAAAGAAGCGGAAACGCGCTGTGTCACCTTTCTTAACAAATGCTTTTCTTCGAGCGCTTGAAGAAACTCCTTCAATCTGGAGCTTTCAATCCTTCCTGTTCACAAGTTCCCTTACTTCGTTTAAGAGTGTTTTCGTGGCGTTCATGTCCACATATTCTTTTAGATAAAGCGAGACAATCGCAATTCCACTAGTCTTTTCCGCTATGAGTTCTCCAACCATCTCCGCAAAGATGCTTCCCCTTTTATCTGGAAGCAGGCTCGACGAGCTTACACCTTGGTTTCCCTTGATGCAGACAGTGATTGCCCCAATCCTCGAATCTTTGCCCTCTGAAATATCAACAATCCCACCGTTGCTGAACTTCAGAAGATCCACGGAGAATAACCTGTTGTCGATGACACATTTTGAGCTAAGGAGCCGTCTAGACGGCGCATCCTTCCCTTCAGAATCACTTGACATTGGAGGTCTCAAACAATGGCACTAGAAGATAAGTCGTTATGAAAACTATGATGATGCAGAACCGAAATTCGACAGGACTGACCAGCCTATTTCCTTCGCCATTCGAGATAATGCGAGAGATTGATTAGAAGTATCGCGATAACGAATATCTGAAAAAAGTCTAGTGCCGGAATCCCAGGAACAAACACTGATCCTCTTGTCGCATCAAAGGAATATGTGAACAAGGAAAGGTGGAGCGAGAGATTTCTTTCTCCAAAGGGGGCGGAAAGAAGCAGCGAAGGATAGTAGACGTATTCGAGGTAAGCAGATACGAGAGCAAGGAATGCGAGGATAATGTTGGTCAGAAAGAACCTCGTATTCCAGTAGGCTGATTTGACCGTACTGCTCATGCCCGCAGGAGTCTGGTCTCCCTTAGGTCCGCTCATCTTTTCTCCTGCCGTGGGTGAACACTCGCGAAAAGCCAAGCATCCACATGATATAAGGTTGTTTTGCAGGAAGGCGTTTCACCTTGCGATTTGCGAAGCACTTGAAACCCGTAAATTGGGGTTCTAAACAGATAGTGCAGGGAAAATGAAGTACCGCGCTTGGATCGGAAGGAAAGAACTAGAGCAAAAGATAATGAGTTCGGGCAAACCCAGTCTGCTACTCTTTGCTACTAATTGGTGCGGTTATTGCAAAAGGTTTCTTCAGATCGTCGATGCGTATACATCCAAAGATGAAGTCACTGAGCTCTCAGTAGTTGACACAGATAGCGGAGACGGAGCTCTTTGGGATGACTACAATGTGAACGTCGTTCCCACGCTTGTTGTCTACCAGAGTGGAAAGCAGGTGTTCAAGAAAGAAGCAAGGCCAGGAGTGGGCCTTCGGGAATCTGACCTCGAAGAAGCTATTATGCGCGCAAAAGCTTGAATGTCAGGGTGCAATAGTACTAGCGATAACTAGTGCTATCGAGGCGGCAAGGGCAATGGCCCATCTTGTCCTGTCCCATTCGAAGGCCTTCATTCCATCAAACCCTGGGAAGGGGATCAAATTCAGAAGTGCTATCCATGCGTTGAATCCTGTCAGAATCACAAATCCTGGGGCGAGATTTGAGAGAGCGAACAGGCGCACTGAGAGATAAAACAGCGTTCCAACAACGATATTGAAGCCTGGACCGATTAGTGCGATAGCTCCCATCAGTTCCTTGCTTCCATTACCAATGATGTTTGTCTGACCGGGAACTAGGAATTTGAAGGGAAATGGAATGCTGATCGCGGTCAGAACGAGCAGGTAGATGTTTGTCCTAAACTCTGCCCAGAGCCCGTTTCGCTGGGCGAGGAACTTGTGCGCCAGCTCATGTCCAAGATATGAAAACAGAAGGCCCCCGATCATCACAAGGGCAATAAACGCATTGTCCAAAGTGTAGTAAGGATTCCAGAAGAGCCCAACCAGAACCATGAGCACAGTCGCGGCCGCAATATGTTTTCTTTCAACTTTAGAAAAAACAGGCGGGTAGCGTAACCTAAACCGAGATCTACCACCACCCACGCCAGGGACAATTGGCCGGTCTCCCCGTTGGTATCGAGGACCTAGAGGGCGACCCTCGCATACCCTGGC
>DAIDAB010000092.1:7708-7996 GCA_027310845.1 bacterium
TGCATCGAAAAGGCAGGCCCTGCTTTTCCTGCTCGCAGTAGTGACACATCATTTGAAGGCGCAGCTAAGTACGATGTCAAGTATTCTTTACTTGAAGCTATCGGTGATCCAGCATGATGACTCTCCTAGATGCGCACAAAAGGTTGAAAGAATGTCTGACGGCGAGATATTCGCGAATCGAAGATGAGCCAAAGCTCTGAAAATTCGATGGAGTACTGTAATGTGTGCGGCATTGAGATTCGGAGTCAATCGTTGTCAGCTCATCAAAAAATCTGCGCCACTGAGATC
>DAIDAB010000093.1 GCA_027310845.1 bacterium
GTACATTAGACTCGAGTCTAATAAGCGCTACTGATTGATTTCCATAGGGTATCTCCTTCTAGATTCAGAATAACTTCCCATTTGTGGTGGAAGATTGGGAAAGTTCGATTACCTGCGCGATTGACATATTTCGCCGATAAAGAAAAGCGAAACTCTGGCACGGATCTTGAACTTGGTAAGGCAGATCATAGCTGGCAGAATGTGACTCTTTTTGATCTCATATTTTCTATATTGAGGTCCGAGCTGAGGCTAGTTTAAACTTAAATCATTGAAGATTCAACCTCCAGCTGGCTTCTAATTAATAAAAGAAAGTGAGCTGAATATTGAGTTCGCTAGAAAATGACAGTATAGAGTTGAAGGCGTGGCGTAGTATAGCGGACATCTACAGAATAGTATATGCAAAAGTGAACTCTGACCTGAGGCACTACGGCCTCACTCCTCCTCAATACTCGATCTTGCGAGCTGTCGGACGGTCGGAAACGGGCTCTCTTCCCATGAACCAAATCGGCAAGGAGTTGATTGTCACAAACGCCAACATTACGGTCATTGTGGATAACCTTGAGAAGCGCAATTGCTTGAAGCGGATAAGAGGGACAAAGGACCGTCGCGTCGTGTGGATAGAACTGACACCAGAAGGCCGTCGCCTATGGAAGAAAATTGTGGCCGTGCATAGAAAGAAGGTAGCGGAACTTATGAGCGGACTGCCTGCACAGGAACTGGAGCAACTGGTAGCAAATATCGCCAAGATAAGAGATACAATACTAAAATCGGAAAATGAATTCTCAGAAAAACAGATCCGTCATTTGCAACGCATCACACCACCACATGCTATCGAGCATTAGGGTTAGGCCATTTCTCTCTCATGGAGATGCTTCTCACAAAAAAAGAGGATAGTGAAGTAATAACACGGAGTACAAATGGGTAGCCCTCTCCAATACGACGCTCGGAACACTACTTGCCGCGATAGACCTAAACATCGTGCTGATTGCACTGCCGTCAATCTTCCGCGGCATTCAGATCAATCCATTATCCTCATTCACCTATCTGCTATGGATTCTCTTTGGTTACAGCATAGTCACCGCAACTCTTCTCGTATCATTCGGACGTATTTCAGATATGTTAGGACGCGTTCGCCTCTACAATCTGGGCTTTGGAATATACACTGCGGGTTCAATTCTTCTCTACCTGACTCCGAACACAGGGGACACTGGGGCTTTGGAGCTAATCTTATTCAGAGTGGTTCAGGGGATTGGCGCTGCGTTCCTATTCTCTAACAGCGCCGCAATACTTACTGACGCTTTCGGTCCTGACGAGCGTGGAAAGGCTCTAGGATTGAATCAGGTTGCGGTCCTGGCTGGGTCGATTCTCGGATTAGTGCTCGGCGGCGTGCTCGCAACCTATGACTGGAGATATGTCTTCCTTGTAAGCGTTCCATTCGGGATCTTTGGAACTGCTTGGTCTCATTTTAAACTTAGAGAACTCGCGACGATCAGGAAAGGCCAGAAGCTCGATGTTTGGGGCAACGTGACTTTCGGAGCGGGACTCATTTTGCTATTGATTTCTATCACATATGGACTTGTGCCCTACGGCACATCCACGATGGGTTGGTCGAATCCATACGTAATCGCAGGTCTAGTTTCTTCATTAGTATTGCTTGCTACGTTCCCGTTCATTGAAGCACGCGTACAGGATCCAATGTTCAGGCTTGAACTGTTCAAGAGAAGAATATTTGCTGCGGCGAACTTTGCTGATGTGCTAGCCGCTCTTGCGAGAGGTGGAGTAACATTGTTGCTGATAATCTTGCTTCAAGCAGTTTGGCTACCATTGCATGGGATCAGCTACCAGGATACCCCCTTCTGGGCTGGCATCTACATAGTTCCATTTTCTCTTGGCTTTGTGTTAATGGGCCCTTTGAGTGGATATCTCTCTGACAAGTACGGTGCAAGGGGGTTTTCCACATTTGGTATGATCATCACTGGATCGTCCTTTCTAGCGCTTTCCACGTTACCTTACAACTTTTACTATCCGAGTTTCGCTGCGATCATTTTTGCTATGGGGATAGGGCTGGGAATGTTCTCCTCCCCCAATATCACGTCCATAATGAATTCTGTCCCACCACAGAACAGGGGCTCTGCCGCAGGCATGAGGACCACACTGCTGAATACTGGGACGACGATAGGCACAAGCATCCTTTTTACAATAGTAACTTTAGTACTATCGACCAACCTCCCTGGTTACTTGGCTAGCGCAGCTGCAAGCGCCGGCGCTCCACAGTTAGGGGCATCCATCTTTCAACACATTCCTCCAACATCGGCGTTGTTTGTTGCGTTCCTTGGATACAACCCGATGCAGACTATTTTGAGCTCGCTTCCCCAGAGTGTGACTGGCTCGTTGAGCGCAGGCACTGTAGCTATCTTGACTGGAAAGTCCTGGTTTCCAAATGCATTCGCCCCTGCATTCATGTCTTCCGTTCGAACTGCGATCTACTTCAACGCCACTCTTGCCTTCGTCGCCGCTATAGCCTCTGCCGTCCGGGGAAAGAGGTACGTTTATGGTCTGGAACCTGAAGAGGAGAGGAGACAGGTCAAGAAAATATACGAAAAGCAATCTCCGCCTCAGGATGATAAGTAAAGTTAGCTGGTTTGTCGGAGCTTAAAGGAAGAAGAATGCTGCCTGAATCAATGATGGTACTTTTGTAGATTCTCTCTTGAAATTGCAAGAATCCACGCACCTACAGATATTGAAGATTGTATTATGCAGGAATCTAGAGACTGTATTCTTCGAGGCGAGTTTTCAATGACTACAATAATCGGAAGACTGGTCTCGAAAGACACTGTGATGTGTCCCGTACGCAATGCCAAGATTTTGGATCGCTAGTGCCTACTCCGGCCTGTCAAACGTCGAATTTTCTTTTGGCCCAAGCTCTTGGGGAACCTTCAAATATGACAACCAACATGATCAGAGTCATGAACAACGGCATATTTCGATTCAGGATATCTTTTTCCAGTCGAGTTATCTAATATGAATCCGTGTTCTCCGGTCCTTGGCGGAATATGGGAAAATTTACACATGATTTCAGTCTCCTTGCCGTGGAGTTGATGTTGCTCGTAAATTCTCCTACTAATAAAGTCCTAGGAGCTCGACGTGGGCTGCATCAAGTAGGGAACTTGCATGACTCTGTTCGCTCTTACATTGCAAGTACACTTGTTTTGGAATCTATTGGCACGTGACACTGAATGTTAGTAATAATACTCCAATACCTTTCAGGCCTCCAGCGATGCTTGCAGAGATCCTCGCCACGTTGGATCAACTCTCAGCCGGTAGAGTCATCCTCGGTGTTGGCGCACGCTGGCACAAACCAGAGTTTGATGCTTATAGCAAGTGGGATGACAAGAGGACTAGGGCTGAGAACGCCCTGAGTATCTAGGAGGTGCCATTGGTTTATCGAATCGTTTGAGGCTTCTTAGTCATTCTATCTGCGGTTAATGATTTTTGTTTTCAAAATTTAGTCACTCTGCGAACGATTAATTCTCATAGCGGGGAGGATGCAATATGTAACTAGGAATTGAAAGTTGGTGGATATTTGAAATGAGTGAAACGCCGGAGGATGTAAAGAAGATACTTGGCCCAAACGAGCAGATCCAGATCTATGTCAAACAGAAATTCTACCACCCAAAGATAAACATCGATTCAGTTATCATAACAAATGAGAGAATAATTCTTCGACAGCCACATGCGGTCGGTTTGAAGAAAGACTATACGGATTTCAATTATCAAGACATTTCAAACGTCGTGCTGGAAAAGGGCATAGTGCGTTCAACCGTAAAGTGTACGCTTCGATTAGGCGGAGATCCATTATCTTTGAATGACCTTCCCAACTCTGATGCGGAGAAAGCATATGGATTAATCAGGGAGAATCTCGTACGATATCAGTCGCCATTTACTGCGCGTTCCGAGGGAGTCTCTCCCAGTCAGCCGCAGAGCGGAGCGCATCAACAACTGTAAGTCACCACTAATCAGGAGTAGAGCTCTGTTTCAATGATAATTTTCGATGCTTTCCTGCTGAGCATTATTCCACCAATACTGACGGGTGTCCCCGACCTCTTCGGCGGGCTAATCCTTCTCATCATAGGCGCACTGATCATCATATTGATTGTGGCCGCTGCCATAGTCCTATTACCTGCGATCATTGTTGCTATTGTCGTGTGGTACTTCTCTGGCAGTTTCCTATATGCGGGAATCGCGTTCCTTATCGTCGCCATAATATCCGCAATAGCCATGAGCGATTAATAACTTCACTCCTAACATAGGTGGCTGGCTATGCTCTAACTACCCTAGACTTTTACTAGTAAGAATCTATGAGATGTGAATGATGCTAGTCAGCTCTCGAATTCGTTTCATGCTTGAATGAGTGATCGATTTTTGTATTTTGAATTGGGTGAAATTAAGTACCAGACGTTGAACTAACCATACATGACAGAAGCGTCACCCAAAATCGAGAACAAGAACCGATTGATCGCCTGTTGAGTCCCAGATCGAGCTATTCTGAACCCTTCGCCAATCTTAGCCAGAAATCTTTGAACCATAGATGATAGGGGCCTTTGATATCAGGGACTAAAGCCATCAACACTAAAGTGGCGGGAAATCTCACGATATGTACTGCGAATGCTCAATATGATTTCTCGCTCGGTTGAAACTAGCGAATTATGAAGAAGGTTGTTCAATTTCAGGTGATTAGCTAGCGAGTCACAAACCGAGTGAACCGGTCGCCAGCTCAAAATAACATAATACATCCTCATCCCACAAAATTTGTCAATTGCTTGTTAAATTCAGCAGTGTTTTCCAAATTGCTCAGATGCGCGGCGTTTGGAAGTACATGAAACTCCGAATTTCGAATCTTATCGTGCATCAGCTCAGAGAGATTCGATGGCGTGACTTTGTCGAGCTCACCAACCAAGATAAGCGTTGGAACGCTGATCTGTGAGAGGACTTGTGTGGTATCGGTTCGCCCCGCGAGCGCCAGTAAGGTTCCGCAGATGCCAGTTTCAGAATTGGATTGAATTATCCGTCTTATCATTTCCACTTCTCTAGGTTTTGATTGGAAGCTCTCCGGTGCAAAAACTGCCTTCAAGAAGGTTTCAGCGAACGCATTGACTCCATTCGTTTTCACCGATCTTATACTAGCGGCACGTCTCAGTTTTGCTTCGTTTGAATCAGCTTGGGAGCTACTATCACAGAGAATGAGTGAAGAAACTCTCTCTGGGTTTCTTTCTATCGCTCGGAGTGCGATATAGCCTCCCATAGAAAGTCCACACAAATCGGCTTTTGAGACGTTGAGATGATCCAGTAGTGCAATTAGATCGTCGACAAAAAACTCCAGCGTGTATTGACCATCGCCAACATCGCTCTTTCCATGGCCTCGAATGTCGTAAGCAATCACGCGACGTTCGTCTTTTAGAAATTGGATCTGTGTGCTCCACATCTCAGAACTAAAAGGGAATCCATGGATTAGCACAATTGGCGGCTTCCTGCCCTCTTGCACCCCCACATCGATGTAGTGTACGTTCACTCCGTTGAGATATTCATCCAAAGCGAATCTTTCCTTTCCTCAAGAAAGTGGAATTTCTACAATGAGGTTCCTGATTAATGTTTTCAAAAACCCTGATTCTGAACCTCAGCTTACATCTCGGCTCTGCTATGGATAGTGAACTGCCTGACCTACTCTGTTAGCGGGTCAGTAGTGCGGTTCTTGGAAATAGTGTTATAATTCCTTAGTATTGCATCCGGTCAGGTGAGCCTCTTTTAACGCTGGAGGTAGAGATTCCTTGAAGACGCTCATGAAGAGCTGCCACCTGCTTTGCAAAAACTCGCGCGCAACATCCCGCCTTCATAGAGATAGAATTTGCACTCGAATTCAGATTCTTTGAATAATCACTTACCGTGAATTACAGCGATTGAATTGCTTGTAGAATGAATCGTCATCGCGAGTGTTTCACTTGCATGCCGCTAGATCTACTCGCGAAATTCCATGCGCAGTTCAGTCAATTCACCGTGAAAAGGATTAATACTATTCTTACACATATTGACCTCTAAAGTTGCATGCTTCAGAGGTCCTTACCATCAGCAACGAAATTCTAAGGTGTGCGGTGCTGGATGACGCAGGGAGGATTCTGAGCTATGCCGAATCTGAAAAAGGCAAGGCGGAAAATCTCCCAAAGAACTATCCAGTCACAGTTGGCGCTCTCGTAATACAGGGTCTTTCTGAGGCACTCCCAACGGAAATGGGAACTGTTCGTTTCACGACAGTGGTTACCGATAAGTATCGTCTCGTGACCCTTGATCTCGCAGGACACACGGTAATGTTTGCTCTTCCCCTGACTATTCCACCGGATGCCATATGCGAGGCTGCCATAAAGAAATTCGGGCATCCAATGAGAAAATAGATTCCTCAGAGGAATCTTAGTGCTTGAAAGTATTTATCCTACCTTACGCCATTTATTGTGATGCAAATCTTTGAAGATACGGAGCGTTGTGTCAAGTGTGAATCTCCGGTCGAGCAGGGTAAGTGCTCCGAATGCAACTATTCTGAAGTCACTTCGCTGACTCGGGAAGAAGCCAAGGAGCTTACTACGGCAGGATAAGACCGTACTCGCCACCTGAACTCTCAAAGCAATACCCTTTCTAAAAAAGATCTTTTCTTAGTCAGGTAGAATAAACAAGCACGATAACACCGTGCCTGAAAAATCACATGGGCCACCGATCTCTTTACTATGAGTGCTTTCAGAACATTGCATTTTGGAATTAGAACTAGATAACGAGAAGACTGCAAATCATATAGAGCCGAAACTTTGCAAGTTTGACCTAGTTCATTGTCAAAGGCTATAGTCAGACTCTCTGGCGTAGAGGCGAATCTTGGAGGAAAAAAAGTGCTTTCGAATGTCAGTCTGGAGATCAAAAGTGGTGAGAACTGGGCAATCGTTGGTCCAAACGGTTCAGGAAAGACAACGCTTCTCAAGATAATCAACGGCTACCTAAGGCCTTCAAAGGGCACGATCGAAGTCTTCGGAGAAAAGTTTGGAGAGGCAGATCTAAGAGAGCTGCGAAGGAAGATTGGATTTGTAAGCGCTTACATGAACGATTTGATTTCGCTCGACGACAACGTCTTGGATATAGTCGTCGCAGGTCGAAGCGCCGCAACCAGACTCTGGGCAATCCCTCCAGCAGAGGACGTGAAACAGGCAATGAAGCTCCTCAGGCTCCTGGGCTGTTCTCGCTACGAGGACAGCAGTTTGCGCGAGCTCTCTCAAGGAGAGAAGCAGAAGATTCTGATCGCGAGAGCCCTAATGACTGACCCGAAGCTTTTGGCACTGGATGAACCATGTGCTGGTCTCGACTTGAAATCAAGAGAGTCCTTTCTTTCAAGCCTTTCCAAGATCGCTGGCCGGGGATCAGTTTCAATCGTGTACGTAACTCATAGAATTGATGAAATTCCAAAGTGTTTTACGAACGCACTTCTCCTAAGAAACGGAAAACCACTCGCTCGGGGGAAAATAGATTCCGTCATAAACAGCAAAAATCTAAGTAAATGCTTCGAAGTTGATATTCTAGTCAGAAAATTGCAGGGAAGATATTTCGCAATGGTGAATGGGGGATAGGCCGTCTATAGGTATCCCTCGTCTTCTTCCAAGAATGGAAGCAGTAGCTTCAACCTCTCGTGGTTTCTCAAGCCTTCCTGCCACCGTCCAGCAAATTCTGTCGTTACCAATTCCTGTCCAGCATTCGCAGATCTTCGTGCCGGGTCATGTTCAGTTCTCATTTTCTTATGTTTCACCTCTCTGGGTTGACTAGAATATGTAGTGACGGATAAGTAT
>DAIDAB010000094.1 GCA_027310845.1 bacterium
CTTTCACCTTTCGGGGTGCAGATAACCGACTCGCACCAAAACCCACAGCTCATACATAAATTGATAAAGAGCAGACTAGGAGAATTGGTCCAGTCCAAGAAATAGGGCAACTAGGTGTGAGTAGAAAACAAAATGCACTTCGATGGCACATTCAACGTAAAGGCTCCGAAAGAGAAGGTGTTCAGTATGGTTCTTGATCCAAATCAGATTTCTCAGTGTATGCCAGATCTTCAGAAACTCGAAGTGAAATCTCAAGATGACTTTACCGCTGTTGTAAAAGCTGGCGTCTCATTCATCAGAGGAGACTTTACACTCCACTTTACAGTCACCGACAAGAATCCGACGACTCACGCAAAACTCCTGGGTCACGGAACGGGGATGGGAAGCACGTTTGATCTAGAAACTCTCTTGGATCTAGCCGATGTTCCCGGAGGGGGAACTTCCATGAAATGGGTGGCGGAAGCCAAAGTCGGCGGAAGGATCGCATCAGTTGGACAAAGACTGATTAGCGGACAGGCCGAGAAGATAATCAAACAGCTTTTCGAGTGCCTTCAGGGAAAGCTCGAAGCTGCCTAACTTTCTTGACTCTTCTCGAATCCAAAGCGCGCTTCTGAAACCTAGCTCATACTTAAGTCACAGACTGCAAGGTCTGATTCGGTAGCAGACATTTTGCCAGTGTTCCAGCGAGCAGAGCTGCGGGATAGAGCACCTCCTCTTCCACTCTTGCATGATGTCCAAGAGCATCCAGCAGGTCAGATACATCTTCATGACCCTCACGCTTTGACTCTGCTTTTGCACGCTCAATGAATTGTTTCAATATCTGATGCTCTTGGAACATATTCTCATATTCCTGCAGCAAGGCACCCTGTGAGTCTGCTATTTCTCTCAGATTCGAAACATGTTCTCCTGAAACCAACTCAGAAAGCGATCCGAGGACAGGCATCGCAACCTTTTCCTCCTTTTCGAAATGCGGTTCTAGTACTTTCAACAATTCTTTCACCGCCCTGCCGGTTCCATCGGAGAAGTTTGCCGAACTTCTTAGTGATCCCATTATTTCCATGTGTTCTTCCTTTAGCGAATTGGGGGTTGTCAGCATACCAATATCATATCAAGTAGTTCCAACACTCATTGGTTTAACGATCATCCCAAACATCTTCGGAAGTCAGGATGTAAACAAGAAGTGATATTGATCCAGAGTGATAAAGCATCTATTCTCTAGGGTGGTGTGATCTTGATCGCCTGAACAGGACAAACAGTCTCGCAAGCCATGCAAAAGATGCAATCCTTCTCTCTGACCATGTCAGTCTTGTCGGTGCGATACTTGTCCCACTCTCCGCTTCCTTTTTCGATTTTGTGATCATTGCCAGTTCCCATCTGCCCTAGGTTCAGAGCCCACTCGTATACCTGGGTTGGACACACATCTAAGCAGCCGCCGTCGGCTATGCAGCAATCCCAATCCACTCCTACTTCAGTCCCATGAATACCTAGCTTTGTCGGATACGGCTTGCCTTCTGCATCGAGCCTTTGCAATCCCTCTGCCCTCACTGCGTGACCCACATGTTCACCATTGACTGGATATTCCTCCGACTTGCTTAGAAAATCCCTGTCGATTGGTTTCGGTTTAAAATCAAGAGAAGCCAGCTCGACCATAGCCTTCACAAGTTCGGGTCTAAAATTTAACCATTTTCAATTACAGACGGAATGACTTTCGCAAAGTGTATATTGACTATCCCGGTTCCCCCAATACTAAGAGTTGGAATGGAGTTGTCTGAGGTCTCTAGACTTGAAAGAAGCATTGCGCAGATTAAGCGAGACTTGTCTAGCCTCTCCGAAGAGCGGTGGAGAGCCGCGCTTGCAAGAAATGAAGAGAGTGTCTTTAAAGCAAGGGTAAAGGCCGTTGAGAAGACATTGGACAACTGCAATGCAATTGCAAAATATGTTTCCAATTTTAGTGCGCCTGTAGGTAAAGAGATCCAAAGGCGTGAACTAAACGCGCGCAAAACGTTTGAAATCATTCGATCAACAAATGATCCGAAGATACTTCATTCGTGGATAAAGGAACAACTCATTCCGTCGACGAAACTTGCAGAGCGAATGGCTCACATGACGGCCTCAACAAGCAGAAAGGTGCAAGGCGCAAGTTCAGATTTTCACAAGTGGACATAGAATATTCACGCGGTCAGGTACTGGTTCGTGGTTTTTGAGCTAATGCCGTTTGAAATATAAAGTGAGAATGTGCTTTTCCGCCCTTCTCAGTATTTCGGAAAGCGTGCCAGCCGAGATCCCTAATCTTTTTGAGAGCTCTTCAAGTCTAATCTTCTTCGGGAATTCAAAGTATCCCATTTCCAGTGCCATCTTCACGATCTGCTCCTGCCTCATAGTCAGGTCTGCCTTGCTGTGCAGTCCCATGACTTGGAGTACCTTGAACCCAACTCCTTGGGAGCTCAATCTGTCAGTGACTTTCTTCAGTGTGTCATTACCGCTCACGAGCAACTTCCATTCCATTTTTCCACTCTGGGTAGTCACAGCGGAAAGAAGAGAGCAATTGAGATCAGACAGAGTCGAGCACACAGGACAATGTTGCGTAGTTATCGCGCCCATGATCCGATGAGAATCTAACTGAACCAAGTCAATGTTCTGAATACCGCTGGAACTTTTGAGAACGCTCAGCAGCTTGTCAGCACTTATGCTCGAAGAGGAGATCTCGACGAAATTGCGCACCCCCGGGCTTTTCTCCGATGCCTTGATGTCCATTATCTTGACCAAGGCTGAATGCCCCTGATTCATCGCCTTTACCCAGTTCTCTGGGGCATCAACAAGCAAATGAGCTTCGAGCACATTCTTTGATGAGGTTGAGATTATATTAGACGTTTCGCCCATCCAATGGAGGTTGAACAATGTCAAGTTAACTCTAATTATCAAATGTTTCAGCTCTTATCGAACACATTAATGCAATATCATAGAGACCGTTCTTTGCGATAATTGCAGTCTTGAAATAAAACGTCTGTTCTCTCGCACCATTGCCAAATGCCTAGAATAGTTCCTTGAGTAGTGACAAGTCGAGAGTTGGCTACAGTAGCACAACTTAAGACTGGTTTTGTTCACCACGAAGCGTAGGAAAAAATGCTGGAAACAGCGTATCTGCTGGCAGTTGTACTTGCCCTCGGTTCTTCGATTTGCTTTGCAGGCAATAGAGCCTTTGCTAGCAAACCGCTTTTGAACTCTGACCCTGGGATTCTAACCTACATTACGCTCCTGACAGGAGTGATCGCTACAGCGGGAGCGCTAGTGATCGCAAACCAGGTGGGCACGCTCCTCTTAGTTTCCGCTTTCGTCGTAGTGATATTTGCGATCGTAGGAATTGTGCACTATGCAATAGGAAGGCAGCTATCATATCTCGCAGTAAAGAATATTGGAGCAAACGCATCTTCACCACTCCTTGCTTCAAGCGTACTATACTCCATGGTGTTCGCAGTTCTCTTCCTTCAAGAGACAGTTACATTTCTGATAGGAATTGGAACTGCTTTGATCTTGACTGGAGTTCTTATCTTAGAAATTCGTTCAAGTGTATTGAAGAGACATGGCAAGTACAAGACCGGCTATTTAGCGGCGATCTTCACTGCTGCCATATTTGGACTAACGCCTGTCGCCATCAGTTTTGGTCTCTCTATCTATGATTATTACTTTGCCGCAGTGTTCATCTCTTACGCCTCAGCCACTATAGCCTATACATTGACATCAAATACACATAAGATATTCAAAGGGATAGTCAAAACGCCTAGCGCCACCATGACATTTTACATCATATCGAGCATATTTGCTTCAGGTGCACAGCTTTTTCGTTTCGCGGCCCTTTCTTTCGCGCCAGTAGTTCTCGTTGCGCCGATCCTCAGCACCAACCCAATATTTACAATTATCATGACAAGACTTGTTGCAAAGGATGTAGAAGTTTTCAAACTGCGAATCATTGTGAGCATGATTATTGTCGTCATCGGAAGTGTACTTGTTACAGTTTCTGCGTGATTTTGGATCAGGATCATTCTGTTTTGGCGATAGTCTGGAATTTCTGCTTTGTAAATTCTCTTTTTGCGTTCCTTGTGCTCACCGGTGGCATTGTGATTTCGTTAGATGTTACTCTGGAATTCCCGTTGGGAGCCTTGGTGGCATTCAAAACATATCTTTATTTTGATTCACTCAAGACAACATTTCTTTTTACACGCACTTGTTTTGAGTCCTAGGTACAAGCAGGTATGATGCGAATGTATCATCCGCTTTCAATTTTCTTTGCCAATTCCTTGGGAAGCCTTACCTGCACTTGCACTGTGGCCATGGTCGTAAACATCTACGTTTACTTGACTAAGAAATGCTTTCGAATTATGCCCTACTCGTTGAACTAGAGCCGGAAAAAAGATTTTGGCCTTTGCGTGTTGCTACGACCTCTTCAGTAGTACGCCATCTATACATTACTGGAGAGCTGCTAAAATTTCTATTGTAGTCCAGACCTTGACTAGTTTCTGTTCCTTCAAGTCTTCATCGTTACTCCAGATTCCATCACAGTCGATGCTCAAGGCCAGGGCCAAGAAAGGAACGTCTTTCTTATCTATTCTTTTCAAGGCTCTCTCTGCTTGACCAAGCTTTGTCAGGATCTTCTCAGATGGAACCACATGCAAGTTAGACAACAGAAGATCAAATAGCAACTTGACTTCATTTCCGTTCAAGCCAGATTTGGAAACGATCAGGCTGAAATATTTCCGGACTTCGTCAAGCGCGTACTCAGGCACATAGAAACTATGGTTGGGGCTCTGGAGGATTGATCTGGTAGTCGAATTCTTTATCAGAGCGCCCAGGATAATGTTGGTGTCGACTACAAGCCTCAACTACTGTGCCTTCTTCTCATCAATTTCTCATAGCGTGCTGCCAAATTCTTTTTGGCACTATCCCCTATCACCAGAGCATCTTTCTCAGTAAACTTGCTCTTGCTAGTTATGTCGTCCAGTACTTCAAGCCTCATTGCGTACTCCTTCATCGCTTGCCTTGCGATCTCACTCCATTTTATCTCAGGATGATTCTTCATTATATTGTGCAGTTCTTCGGGAACTGCAAGTGTTACATTTGGCATAAAGTAATGTAAGTAGAATAAGTAAACACACGTATATGTCTATCCATAGAATCAGCAGTTCCGAGCCGGCTACAACGACACTCATTCGACCACGGCACAGGCTGATTCACACGCGGTATGGGCTGTAGTGGCACAGAGAAGTTCTGGTCGCGTTAAGCTCGTGGGTCTCGATTGAATATTCATTGCCTTCTTTGTGGATACTTGTTCCTTAAAGGAGGATCACAATGTACTCCGATGTGAAATTGTGGGATAAAATCTGAGCACTCTCTTTCGAATAGATTTGAGGTATCCCCCCCCACATTCCGAAAGCGAGCCTCTTCTCGGATTGTAAGCAAGAACTCTACCAAATGGTAACCTCTAGACATATTGTGTCGAAGAAAAAATTCATCTTTGGTTACGTTTTTGTTCAATCCCTCTTGTTCAGAGGGGTTCGAGCACGAACTGGATAAGAGTCCAAAGCCATTGCTTTCACTTCTACTTATGACATCCACTCCCTTCAGAAGCTGAAAAGAGGCCCTCTCTACCTTGAAGCTTCTAGAAAGTCATGTGTTTGCTTGACCTCACTTCTTCAAAACCGTTAGACCTGAGAATCTCAATTACCTTGCGCTGCCGCAATGGTCGAAGCTTTCCGATGGAACACACCCTCTGGTACATTTACTGGCACGTTCGAAAGTGAAAGAGACATCAGCTCACTAAGGTCAGGCTTTGGAGTGTCTTTGTCTCTTGAGATACTCGTTGATGAGTTCCGAGATGTTTTCCTTGACTTCTTTTTCTGTCCTTCCCTGGGTGGCAATATCCAAAATTGGGCATGATGCGACAAACCATTTGCCTTCCTTTGTTATAAGAATCGGCAATGGAATCTGAAGTGTCATAACGACACTTTGTGGTGATTATTGTTCATAAGAATTCCAGCTGCTTTACCATCAAGAATTGCGCCCTTTGCCTCACTAACTTGGAGCCGGATCCATGCTTGACCTCTGGCAAATTCTCGAGAAGCTTGTCAACGCGCGAGGTTTTCTTGGCGTTTAGCTTGGTCGGGCACTGCCTTTGATGAACCTCCTGATCTCTTCGGAAGGAGCCAATCTGTTGTTTGTCTATGCGTCAAGTCAGAATTGGTTAAATACACTTACTACGCGAGATTACATGTATTACATTGAGTCAGAAAGTTACCTCAGTCAGACTATCCTTGGCAACTGCAAAGCGGCTTGATCGCTTGGCAAAGGAGATCGATCGCACCAAATCTCAATTGATAAACAAGGCCTTGGAAGAATATCTCGAAGAATACGAGGATTATCTCATTTCAATTGGAAGATTGAATGACAAGAATGACAAGATAATATCGGAAAAGGAAATGCGAAACAAGCTTGGTCTATAAGATCGAGTTCAAATCGTCAGTTTCGCATGATTTGAGGCAGCTCAACGCGGAAACTTCAAGCAGGATTCTTTCACAGATTCATGAAATGCTCTCAAATGATCCTGGCGCCGGGGAAAAATTGCATGGCGAGTTCGCCGGACTGTATAAATTGAGAGTAGGTGAATTTAGAGTGATTTACGCAAGACTCGCAAAGGATAGAGTCCTCATTCTGAGAATACGACATCGAAGCAAAGCCTACGAATAGGAAAGAATTTGCCAGGAAGCTCTCTTTCTTCGCTTTGACTAGAGTTTCCCTTAGGTCTTTAGCGTCCTGAAAGATGCTTTTGGGCCAATTGACCTTCTCTAAAGGTACGAGCCGCTCTGGGCGTTCTCCCTCTCGTTATACAATACAGCAATTGGCTTTATCGCATCGCTTCGAATGACGAATTTGCCCTCGCCCACCCACTTTATTTTCTATGCCAATTCCTTGGAAAGCCTTACTGGTACTGTAGCCATGGTCGTAAACATCTACGTTTACTTGACTACAAATGCTTTCGAATTATATGGCACTCGTTGAAGCTGGGACGTCCGAAAAGGACTTTACTACGCTCAGACTTTTAGAAACAACCAGCATGCATTGCTTTCTATTGAGTTCGGTTTGATTCTTTATTCCTTGAACTCTGAATGATCTCTCTTTTCAATAAGATGGGCATAGCCTTTGAGGTGGCGAAAGTGATCATCGAGGAGTATCGCCTCTGATTCGTTCAAAACGCCTAATTCATGCCGGTAGTTAGCAGCTCTTACTGCAATTAGTTTCTCATCTTCCTCTGCCAATTGTGTAACTCCTAAACTAGATCGAGTTCCGATGTACAGAGTCAATTTAGAGCCTTTCGAGCTTGTTTAGCGGTTTTGTCTAACTGTTTACGCACTGAAATTTTGGTTTCTTCCATAGAATAATTGTACTAATTCAGAGAGCGTCGTGGCTTAAATCATCGCGCGTGAGTAAATCACATTGAGAAACTATGGCATTGGATGATCCAGTTGTCATAACCTTGATCATAATGGCGGCGGTCCTCCTCTTCGGAGGAGCAAAGATCCCAGAGTTTGCTCGCTCACTTGGGAGGGCAAGACGCGAATTTACTCGCGCAGTCAATGGCTTGCCTGAAGAGAAATACAGCTCAAACTAGTCCTGATAGTACTTGTTTGCAAGTTGTGGTTGGAAGGAGTGCACAGTAAAGCTGCCTCTGGTGCTTTGCCCTGAGGTTCAAAGTGTACTCCGCCTTTATGCATTGCTCGACATTAATTTGGATCAAGCTCAATTTTGTCAACACTTTTTTTTGAAAAGCTCATGAATTAAGATGTGAACAGGACGTCATC
>DAIDAB010000095.1 GCA_027310845.1 bacterium
GAATTTCACTTGCACGCCGGTGAAAAACGCACGAGGGGGAGACAATAAAAACATAAGGAGCAAAACAAGAATTACAATGAATCCTATTCTGTTTGGACATCCTGTATTGATTCAATTGTTTCAATTGAGGAATTGTATCTTTCCTTTGTTTTCATACAGGAAATGTAACCAGCTCTCTAAAACCATTACTTCACTTCTACCCATGACATTCCCCTTTAGCAAGTGATGAAAAAGTGCTCTTTGATCAAATACATTCTGAAAACCACAAAAAATAGTGGAGAATGTTTTCTAAAACTCTATATCGGATCTCATCTATGGAGACAATCTGCGACGCTCTCGTCTAGATTGGGTTCGAGATTGTGGAAGAAACCTCTATTCAAACAATTGGTAAACCGTCTACATTTGGATCTCTGGATATAAAGATCAGGGAGTTGGCCCAAGAGCTTGGCCTCAAAGAAGAAACACAGGTGCAGTCTGTCGGCATTCCTGCATTTTTTACCAACGAGAATGTCCTCATAATTGCGCCCACGGGTTCGGGAAAAACCGAGGCGGCATTGCTTCCAATATTTCACGAGATCTTGTGTGACAGAAAGAGCGGAGGAATCAGGGCGCTCTACATCACTCCTCTCCGAGCTCTAAACCGCGATATCCTACGGAGAATTACGCAATGGGGAGAGCGGCTCGGTGTTACCGTGCAAGTGAGGCATGGGGACACGCCTCAGAATGAAAGAAGGAGGCAGTCGGAAAAACCTCCCGAGATTCTGATTACGACGCCTGAGACTCTTCAGGTTCTACTAATGGGTTCGAGATTGAGGCAGGGCCTTTCCAGAGTAGAATGGGTTGTAGTTGACGAGATCCATCAGCTCGCGCAGGACAGGAGAGGCGCCCAGTTATCAATTGGACTGGAACGACTCCAGAAGTTGAGATCTGCACCAATCAAGAGAATTGGGCTGTCTGCGACAGTCTCGAACAAGGAAGAGATTTCAAAGTTCCTCGCCGGAGCCAATAGGCAAGTTGGCATCATTGATGCAAGCTGTCTTGCAAAGATAGCAAGATACAGGACTGAAATGCCAGAGCCCTCCATTGAGAACCTCAAACTGGCGGGCGAACTTTTCGTTTCTCCGTCACTCCTTGCTAGGCTCGAGCGAATAGCGGATCTTGTAAAAACTCATCAGAGCACGCTCGTATTTGTGAACAGTAGGACAAATGCGGAGTACATCGCTAGCAGACTCTCGGCCCTTGGATTGCAAATCGGAGTACACCATGGCTCACTGCCAAGGGAGGAACGGGAAAAAGTGGAACGCGATTTCAAGATTGGAAAAATCCCTGCGATGATCTGCACATCCACTCTGGAACTAGGGATAGATATAGGCTCAGTGGATTTGGTTGTTCAGTACATGTCTCCAAGGCAGGTCAGCTCGATGATCCAGAGGGTTGGAAGGTCTGGTCATTCTTTGTCGAGGAGCTCCGAAGGTTCAACAATTGCAGTAACCCCTGAAGATGCACTCGAGTCGGTCACGATCTCCCGATTGGCGGAGAGAAGGGAAATTGAACCAACCATGCTCCACGAATCGCCTCTTGATGTGCTTGCGCACCAAATCGCTGGTGTATTGCTTGAATCGCACGGCATGACTCTGGAAACAATCTTAGCAATTTGCAGAGAATCCTACCCTTTTAGGTCACTCAGCACAGGAGTGCTGACATCAGTTGTCAAGTTCATGGAAACGTTAGGATATCTACAAACTGATGGAGAGAAAATTATCCCTAGAGGCAAGTGCAGAAAATACTATTTGGAAAACCTCTCTATGATACCTGACGAAAGACGTTACACTGTGATCGACGCAACAACGCAAGACAATGTGGGGATACTCGGAGAAGAATTCATGCTTCTTCACGCACGAATAGGGACGAATTTCGTGATCAAGGGCCGTTCATGGAAGATAGAATCAATCATCGAAGACAAGGTCTATGTGACACCTGTGCAGGATCTTGCTGCGGCTGTTCCCGGATGGGATGGCGAGTTGCTTCCAATTTCAGAAGCAACAGCGAAAGCATTGGGCAAGGAGAGAAGATTCCTCGAAGGAATTACGGAGACTGAGAATTACCTTGATCTCACCAAGGAATGGAACGCAGATAGAATCGTGAGAACCGCAGTGCTTGATGAGACTAGGAGACAGAGAGAACAATCTGCAGTTCCAACAGATTCCCGGATTGTGGTTGAGGGCTGGAAGAGATACCTTGTAATCCATACCAGTGCAGGAGACAGGATCAACCTCACGCTAGGCGAGTTGTTCGAGGAAATCCTGCTCCGCAAAGGCTTGATCAGATACTGGTGGAATGATGGCTATCGGATACTAATCGAACTAACGACTGAGGAGTACAACCTAAACGAAATTGCCTCATTACTTTTGAGTTACGACGACACAAAAAAAGGGTTCCTCAACGCCGTCATCCGGAAGCATTTTCCGTTTGGTTACTACATGAAATTCATCGCTGAGAGATTTGGCGCGCTGAAGAGGGGCTTGATGCTTTCGGAAGATTCATTGAAAGATCTGGTTGTCAAGTTCCGCTTCACTCCAATCTACGAAGAGACTTTGAGGGAAGCACTGATGAGTAAGGTCGACATCAATGGCACTCTTCATCTACTGCGGGAATGCAGCGTGGGCAAGATTGAGTTCAAGAAAGTTGAAACGCCGAACCCCAGTCCTCTTTCAATGTACATTCTATCACGATATGCGGAGATCGAAGAATACGCAGTAACAGAACAGAACGCTATCGAAGCGATGCGAACGGCAATTTCAAAGGAAGTGTTAAGCCTGCTTTGCTGCAAATGCGGAAATCTTGTGGAATACGTTCGGGTGGAGTCAATAAACGACAGCCCCGCTTGTTCTGCGTGTTCGTCTTCGCTCATCGCACCGATCTTCTACAATTCAAATTTTGCACGCGACGCGCTATTCAAGAGGCTCCAAGGCAGATTGCTTTCTAAGGAAGAGGAATCCATTCTCACTAAGACAAGGCGGGCAGCAGACTTGGTTCTATCGTACGGAAAACACGGAATTATCGCACAGTGCGTCTATGGCGTTGGGCCCCAGACTGCATCGAAAGTGCTTTCGAAAATGCATGTGAGAGAGGAGGAGTTCTATGAGGATCTGATTGCGGCGAAGCTCAATTTTATTAGGACGCGCGAGTACTGGGATTAGCAAATGTCTGAGCATTACGAAATGCGTTTTTGCGACAATTGCATGACTCGCACCAAGAACTATATCGAGAATTATGATAGTCTCAGAAATATGCGTGGATATGCGGCCTTTAGGTGCGAGAAGTGCGGCAGAGTCAAGAAGATGAGGCTGAGGAGACCGAGCGCAGAGGCGTCTTACTAGCGGATTGGATCAACCTTTCCACCGAGCTTCTTTGACACTGCGATAAGTTCCGTTGTTGCTTCAGAGAGTATTTTCTTCGATTTCAGTTCTTCGTCAAGTCGGTAGGTCGCGCTTATCTGGAATTCGAGGATCGAGACACGATTCTTGAAGCCCACAGGATGCGATTTTATGTAGATTAACGGGGAATACTCCTTCATGAGTTTTCCAATATAAGGCGCTATCGCTGATTCAGTGATTCCGCTGGTCCTGAACCATTTCTCAATTTTTCCAAACTTAGGGAGTTCCCTCTTCATCACACGCTGTACCTCCTCAACGAATATCGCCTTCATCTCTCTAGGTACACCCGGAAGAGAAATTACCTTGGCAGAACCTGTGATCGTCAATACTCCGGGGGCAGTTCCAACAGAGTTCCGCAAGGGTATGGAACCTCGTGGCAAATCTGCCATCTTCAGAGTTGCCTGCGTGATTCTCATTGGCAACTTTGCACCTGAAAGAACTCTTCTTTCACGGGATTCTCTAATAATCTTGAGAGCACGGATGTTGCGTTGGATCGGTCTCTTGACCGCTCTGCTTAGTCCTTTCAAAGTCATATCGTCGTAGGTCGGACCGAGGCCACCGAGAGAGAAGATCCAGCTCGGCGTTCTTCCAATTGCGGCGCTGAAAGCTTCAGAAATTTCGCCGAGATCATCACGGACTGTAGTCTTGCGCGTCACAATTGCCCCGAGTCGTACGAGTCGCTTCGAAATCCAATGAGAGTTTGTGTCCAGCGTCGTCCCATTCAGAAGCTCATTTCCTATCACCACGATCTCGATCGTGTTCTGACCTGAAGTCATTTCGCAGAAGGCCCTTCGATCCGCTTGGTATAAGTAAGAACCGTTTCTCAATAATGTCACAGTCATAAAAAATGCGAGCCATATTCCTGACCGGAACTGCAGGTTCTGGCAAGTCAATGCTGTGTTCGACTCTGCTACCTTGGTTTGCCGACAAGAGTGCTACTGTAGCCTCGGTGAATCTTGACCCAGGTGCGCAGAATCTGCCGTACGAACCTGACGTGGATATCAGAGACTTTCTTGATCTTTCGACTGTCATGCAAAACTACCAACTGGGACCCAATGGTGCCTTGGTTCTCGCAGCAGATCTTGTCGCAACCCGCATGCCAGATATCCAGGAAGCGCTGGATTCTATCAACCCGGATTATGCCATTCTCGATACACCCGGCCAAATAGAGCTATTCGCATATCGAAGTAGCGGGCCCTATATTGTAGAGAATCTCCAATGCGACGGAAAAACGGTGCTATTCTTGTTTGATTCGACGCTTGTCTCCACCCCTACAAACTTCGTCAGCATTGCACTGCTCGCTGCCTCCATTCAGCTTAGGCTCAAAGCTCCTCAGATTCCCGTCCTCTCAAGGAAGGATCTCCTTGGGCCTAACCTCAAGAGAGTGCTCTCGTGGGCAACAAGCTCAACAAAACTCGAGCAAGCGATTTCAGAGGAATCGGGAGACTTGTACGAATTGAGC
This sequence comes from bacterium, assembly GCA_027310845.1. Classification (GTDB taxonomy): domain Archaea; phylum Thermoproteota; class Nitrososphaeria; order Nitrososphaerales; family CADDZS01; genus JASHOD01. Next base: position 4,900 of record DAIDAB010000095.1, read on the forward strand.
TCTAAGCTTCTAAGAGATCTCGTGAGATCAGGAATCGCGTATGATCTCTTGCCAGTATCTTCAACAACAAAGGAAGGCTTGATAGAACTCAGCGCGACGATTTCGAGACAGCTGAACCAGGGTGAAGAGAACGAGGATTGAATCTGAAGTAGTGATAATATGTGGCGGAATACAAGAGTTGTGCTCGTAAATGTTTTAAACCGTTGGCAAAGCATATGTTATATTACGGCAAGGTTTACGCAATCCTTGCTTTTTCCATTACCGATGAGTGTAGGTTCTCTTGGTTTCAATAGATGTTATAGAGTCGAGCCCGACTAGAATTAGAATTAGGTTGAAAGGGATCGGCAGAGCTTACGCCAACGCATTACGCCGCGTGGCAATCTCCCAGGTTCCCACGATGGCAATAGACGATGTGGTGATATTGGAGAATTCGTCAGTTATGTTTGATGAACTCGTTTCTCACAGACTGGGTCTGATTCCTTTGAAGACCGATCTTGTGAGGTACAATCTTCCTGAGGACTGCGACTGCAAGAGCGCTTTGGGGTGTCCCAAGTGCAGGGTTTTGCTCGTTCTTGATGCAGAAGCAACTGACAGGGTTCGGACCGTGAATTCTGGAGACTTGATTGCCGAAGATCCAGAGACGAAGCCAATCGTGGACAATATTCCAATTGTCAAGCTCGCTCCTGGTCAGAAAATCAAGCTCGAAGCATACGCAAGGCTTGGGCGAGGAAGCGAGCATGCGAAATGGCAGCCTACATCGGCGTCAGTGCTCATAGAGACTGGAAAGCCTGATGAGTTTGAACTATACATAGAATCGGTAGGCTCTCTCAACGCATCGGAAGTTTTTGTTAGAGCAATTGAAAAGATTCAGAAATCACTTCAGGAATTCTCAAACCAGGTTCTGGCTGCGTGAAATTGATGAAAAGTAACCCCCTGCGACCAAAGCTTGCCTACTTGCTTCGAAAGCATTCGAAGGCAAAAGGAGAGAACATTTGGAGAGACGCATCGGAGAGATTGCTGACCACGAGAAACAATAGGCCAGAAGTCAATATTGGCGAGATTTCTAGACATACGAAAGATGGTTCGACGGTGCTAATTGCTGGTAAGGTTCTCGGAGGGGGAAAGCTTGATCACAAGGTGACCGTAGCTGCTTATTCGTTTTCCCAGAGCGCGAAGCAGAAGGTTGTCTCCTCAGGCGGAAAATGCCTGAGCCTCGGTGAGTTTATGGAATCAAGCGCTGACCTAAAAGATGTGATATTTTTTGGCTAGCCAACAAATACAATCGACTGTCCAAAAGCCGGCCAGCGCGAAATCCGAGACAAGATGTGTTGATGCAACTGGGCAGATCGCTGGTAGGATGTGCTCAAACGTTGCAAAGCTTCTTCTTAGCGGTGATAGAGTAATTATCATCAATGCGGAAAAGACATTGTTTTCAGGGCAAAGAGGGACCGTGATGCAAGGCTGGTTCGACTACCTCAAGATAGCGAGTGTTGTCCATCCAAAGCATGGCCCATTCCATTCTAGGACACCAGAAGGCATTTTGACTAGAATGATCCGCGGAATGGTGCCAAGAGCCAAGGCAAAGGGCGTTTCAGCTATGAGACGACTTAGAGTGTACTCTGGCGTTCCAAAGAGCTACGCAAAAAACAAGTCCTTTAGCTTTGAGAATGCCAAGGCGACAAAGCCGGCCGCGTATTACATTCCCTTGAGCGAGATCGCTTCGAGGATAGGTTGGAAGGGAGGGTCGGAGTAGCTTGGTCACTAGAAAAACGAAACTTTACCCTGGTTCACGCAAGCAGGCTCGGGCGACCGCTGCAATAATGCAGGGCACAGGCAAAATCAGAATAAACAAAGTTCCAGTCGAGATATTCATGCCCACGGTGGCAAGACAGAGAATCTTGACGCCATTAGTTTTGTCTGGTGATCTGCGTGACAAGGTGGATATTAGCGTACGCGTTTCAGGTGGTGGCTTCATGGGTCAGGCCGAGGCCGCCGCGATGGCAATATCAAGAGCACTGGCTGATTGGACAAGGGGACAGGAGATCCGAAGGAAGATATCTGAATTCGACGTGCACCTTCTGTCTGGAGATCCGAGGCAACCTGAAACTAAAAAGTTCGGGGGACCTGGCCCTAGAAGACGGAAACAGAAATCATACAGGTAGCTTGGAGAGAAATAAAGATGATAATTCCGGTAAGATGTTTCACTTGCGGTAACTTGGTTGCGGACAAGCACAACGAATTTCAAAGCCGAGTAAAGAACGGCGAGGATCCGAAAAAGGTGCTTGACTCGCTGGGACTAAAGAGATATTGCTGCAGGAGAATGCTCATCACGAGCATGGACATTATCGACCAGCTGATGCCCTATAACGAGGCGCAGTGGCGGCGGCACGCAGAATATACTAACGAACGTCCGTAGGGTTGTATCCCAAATAATCGGGATTAAAATAAAGCCTAAAATCCTAGTTTGGAATACTCCTACTATAGCTGATCGTGGTTGCGGGTTAAGGAAATAAAGAGCCGTATGGGGAACTTTTGTATCGTCGAATTCGGCGATTTCAAGTTGCTAACGCCATGCGATACAAGAGTGAAGATCTTGAAGTCGCTGTCAAAGCGTGGCATGACCGCGGAAGATCTCTCGAAAGAGACAGGGACATCTTATTCAACCGTAATGGACCATATGGATCTCTTGGAGAAGATTGGAGCTGTAGAGGCATTCTTGAAAAAAAGTGAAGGCCAGAATGGGCGGCGGCGTATCTGTTTTCGACTTGCTTCGGGCAAAATATAATTCGGGAGTAAACACGTTTATTTGGGACAACACCCTTAATT
>DAIDAB010000096.1 GCA_027310845.1 bacterium
TCTTTATTCTCCTGAGCCTCCAAGCTTTGCTTATCGGGCGCAAATCGTTATCAGGAATCATGCTTGCCCTTGCGATTGCAACTAAACTCACAAGTGTAGTTCTCATTCCTGTCTATCTTTTGGAGATCAAGGGATCTAGAGAACGCTTGAAGTTCATTGCGATCATATCATCAGTTTTCAGCATGTTCAACGTGCCTTTTATTCTGATCAACTTTGGCAATTGGTTTCAGACGTTCACATTCCTTAGGAACTGGGGATTGGAAGATGCATGGTATGTCTGGATATTTCAGAACCCGGCAAGCTGGGACTATGCAAAATATTTCGGGTTTGGAATCATGGGGGTTCTTCTGATTCGGATCTATGCATCGAAGGCGAGCCTAGTCACAAAGACGTTCCTTGCACTCGCAGCGTATCTTCTGGGAACCTACATTTACGCGCCGCAGTTCAACCTTCTCTTGATACCTCTTGTGGCAATTGTAGGGCTAGAAGATGTTTCAGTATATCTTTGGGATGCATTCAACGCGCTAATAATTCTAACATGGTTTATTCAACCCAATCCTGTTATGGCAGGAAGCATTCCGCAAATTTTCGCTCTCCTGAGGGATGTGGCCCTTGTTGGTATGACACTTGTACTATTGAACCGCGAGGGGTTGTTAAAAGCAACTGTGGTGACTAGATTGTTTCAAAGGATTCGAAAGCAAGGAGTACTCGATGATTTCAGCTCCATTCGACTAAACGTGATTAAGAGCCGATTCAGGAGAGAGAAGTTAGGATCAAAGACACCCACTCTATGAATTCGGCAGCTCATTCGCAACTGATTCCCTAATTGGAGTTGAGGGCATCGTGAGTCGCGGTAGGGGCTCGCCGTTATCACGAGTTGTTGGAGAATATCCCATGTTTTGTGTGGTCAGAGGGTTGGTGACAAATCGTCTAGATTAAGAATGCTTTTAATGAGCCATCAAAGCCACTGAAGATTAACTTATGCAGTCAGTCTTGCGGAAGAGAAACGTAACTTTTGCGATAGCAACAACTGTTGTTGCCGTAATCCTTGTGATAGTTGTGGCCGCCGTCGGCGCGGGAGTCTACTTTTACTTGAGTTCTACTGGTGGTAGTACTACCACAGGAACAGGAGGAACGACGACCACTGGTACTTCGGCCCTTTCCACTACTACTTCTGGGGCAGCAACATCGTCGAGTACTACAAATGCGGCCACTTCAAGCAGTACACAACTGGTGAATTACGTGTGTATTACATCTACAGTAACAACAACTATCGTCTCACCAGCCAGTACAGTAACAGACGTATACACAGTTACTGGAACGACTGAAATTTTAACGGGCACTACTTACACTGCGACAGTCACAGCCTCAACCTACTCGGGAACGACATTTGCCTGCTATACGTTCGGAGGCTACACCAGGAACGCGACCACTTACACTGTGGCATATAACGGAACAACTTTCACTGACACAGGTGCAACGTATACCTTAGGCACATTCACCTATAACGCCACTACAACTACGTCCACTTACACAACTACTATCGTCACGACTAGTCCATAATTGCCTCGATGCTAGGTACTCCAGAAATCATCACTACATGTCAGTGAAAGACCCGAACTTTGCCGACGGTTCGAGATATTCTCATCTAAGATAGATGCTATTATCCCGCTTGATGAGAGCTTCAGCCCATGTTGCCAGAGCTCTTTCCAAAATCTCGCTGGTTTAGCTCGGCGGCATAAATGAAAATCTTGTCAGCCTAAGATTTTGAATCTTTCATCCGGCTTTGGTTAGATCGCTACAACTTATCTAGTTCGCTCATTCACATGCATGTGTGTTCGATCAGAGTAGGGTTCTGTACAATTCGAAGCATTTCGACCAAAAGGAGTTGAGTAAAGGAGTCTACGCTGCTGTTGCATCAGAAAGCGGCTACGCAGTATCAAACGCCGGGATCATAGACCTTGGCGAGGAGACGCTGGTGTTTGATTCCTTCCTCAATCAGCAGGCGGCCATTGATCTCCAGAAAGCCACGAAAGAGCTCACGGGGAGAGAAGTGGACTATCTAGTCAATAGCCACTATCACAACGATCACATTCGAGGTAATCCAGTTTTCAATAGAAGCAAGATATTCTCCTCGACAAAGACACGCGAACTTCTTGCAACCTCCGGGATAGAGGAGTTGAAAGACGATGTTCAGAATGCTCCAAAAGCTTTGCATGATTTTGAAGAGTATGCAGACAAAAGTGACAAGGACTATGTGTCCAGGCTCAATTACTACAGGAGTATTGTGGATTCCCTTCCGACAGCACAGCTCATTCTTCCAAATGCAACCTTCGAAACCAAGATGACTTTTCACGGTTCAAAGAGAAGTGCAGAGCTCTTTGCTCTCAGAGGGCACACAAAAAGTGACTCGGTACTTTATCTGCCTGAGGATCGTATTGCTTTTCTCGGAGATCTTCTCTTTGTCAGCTTTCATCCGTATCTTGCAGACGGGAATCCCGAAGAACTCCTAATATCACTCGCAAAAGTGAAAAGCTGGAACATCGAATACGCGGTGCCAGGACACGGGGCTCTCGGAACGCTGAGAGACTTTGATTTATTGAAAGAATACGTTACGCAGCTTGAGCAAATTGCCAAGGAGTTGAAAGAGTCAGGAAAAACTTCGAAAAAGGAGCTTGATCAAGTGGCGATTCCCGCGGCATTTCGGAGCTGGGCGTTCTCAAGGTTTTTCCAAGCCAACCTAAAGTTCCTAATCGAGCGTGTGAAGCCTTAGTCTACCTAGCAGAGTCATGAATGCCTCAGCTTTCCTTTACCACATTGTCCCTAATTAGTTAGGGACAGCTATTATTCGGGTAGTCTCTTAGAGCTCAATATCTATGAGAAACGAATGGTCTTGCCCGTGGGGCATTCACTTGGGAGAATCGAGTAGAATTGGATTTTTCTAGCAAGCCAGTACTCATTTTTTGGGAAACCACCAGAGCATGCTCTCTATCTTGCATCCATTGCAGAGCATCTGCCATAACCGATCCTCTCCCAGGAGAGCTTACTCAAAGGGAAGCCATGAGCATGATTGATCAAGTCACCTTGTTTGGTAAACCGTACCCGACAATGATCTTCACGGGGGGAGATCCGCTCAGGCGAAAAGACCTCTTTGAGTTGATGCTGCATGCTGCTGAACTTGGGATAAACTTTGCAGTCTCCCCTGCAGTGACAGAACTTTTGACCTTCGAGACCCTTGCGAAATTCAAGCGGCTCGGAGCATCATCAATTTCTGTCAGTCTTGATGGAGCCTACGAAGACACGCATGATGCAATAAGAAGAAGGAGGGGCACTTATCAGAAGACATTACAGGCGATCAGGGACGCAGTGAATCTTGGGCTCAATATTCAAGTCAACACAGCGATAATGCAAGAAAACCTCGGAGAGCTTCCAGAATTATTTCACCTGATCAGAAAACTCGGGGTAAAGACATGGGAGCTGTTCTTCTTGATCAAAGTCGGGCGAGGAAGTAGTGTAGAAGATCTCGAACCACGCCAATGTGAGAGCGTGTGCAACTTTCTCTATGACGCATCTTCCTATGGAATGGTAATCAGAACCGTCGAAGCCCCTTTCATAAGGCGAGTCATGAAACAGAGAAGTGATCCGGAAGCATGTTGGAATGACCCTGACTATCATAGACTCCAATCTGAATTGGTCCGACTGGAGGGCGATCCACACACTACTTCGACTCTACGACCGAGAGGGACGCTTGATGGAGACGGCATAGTCTTTGTCGCTCATGACGGCACGATTCACCCCGGAGGTCTTCTTCCAATCCCGCTAGGAAATGTCAAGGTTGATAGTCTAGCAAGAACCTACAGAGAACACGAGCTACTGATGAATATTAGGCAAAGGAAAATGAGCGGGGGATGCGGTGTTTGTGAATTCAAGGAGATGTGTGGTGGAAGCAGGGCTAGGGCATTCTCCTACAACGCAGATCCGTTATCATCTGACCAAGCATGCATCCATGCTTCTTTGATGTATGATTAGTTTTGAAATCGAATGACTGAAAACCACGTTACTTGAACCGATGCGATGCCAGGCCGGATAGAGTTCATCGGGCCTACAACGATTCCTGCTTGAAATGAGGAGCAAGGTGTATACGCAAGCATTCCTTGACTTGATTTGGTTGCCTAGTCTTTCATCACAGCAAAAGCGCCATTGTGCCAGCTTTGGTCTGAGGCTAGGTCTCCAATTCTCATGCAAAGCCCTGAAAGGCCTGTGGATTGGATGTTATCGGGGTAGATATTTTCCGGATTTGATTTCGACTAGCTCGAAGTAGTGGCCAGTCCTACAATTCCGCCGGCTGCCATTAGCAAAGAGCCAGCAAAGAATCCCCACATCGTAGGATACGCGATTAGCGCTACTATCAACACTAGTATTGAACCAGTTGTGACTGTGCTCCGACTACTAGATCTCAGTTTCAAGACTCCAATCGCTCCGAGAACAATTATCAACGACGCAACTAAAAGCCAGATTCCTCCCACCCATCCACTCATCATTCCGGGCGAATTGTACCATCCCATCATACCGCCATAATAGCCGCCCATCATTCCACCCATAAATCCCCAGTTGTAATATCCTTGGTTTGCATAAAATGTGAGCATTAAGAACGTCCATACCAGTGCGGCGATTTGGGCAAGAAGCCCAGCTAAGGACAAACCAAAGGCGGTCGGATTGTAAGCACTCACACGACGCTTTGCCACCTGAGCCAAGCCCTCGCCTGATGCATTATCAGCCATTTGCAGTATCTCCATCCTTTTTGGAAGCGTGCGCTCTTCTCCTATAAAACACCCAATGGCGATTATCAGGTTTGATACTGTGATCTATCGATGATCTATTGAAAGACATGAAACTGATCTTTTTTCATATGAGATCATCACAAGGTCACAGCAAAACATGAGAAGTGCTTCGATTAGAAGGGCCACGTTGAGTGACATTGGAAGCATTCTCGCGAATATACAAAGTGTTGCAAATGAGAGGGTGTACCTTGCAACAGAGACAGTTGGAGAAGACCCTAGAAAGCGCCTAGGGAAGCTCATCTCTGACCACGAAGATTCTTTAGTTCTCGTGGCCGAGGTTCAAGAAAACGATTTCAACAAATTAGTCGGAAGCATGACGCTTGCGAAATTCAACTGGAAAAAATCTGCGCACGTCCGTTTCTTCGGAATGCAGATTCAACCCGAGAACAGAGGAATGGGAACAGGCAGTGCGCTGAAATGGGCCCGCGAGCATCCCGGTGTGGAGATGGTCATACTTGGCGTATTTTCAAGCAACGAGCAGGCAATCAGGCTCTACAGCAAGTGTGGCTTTCAGGTCGAAGGAATTGCAAGGAAGCAGTTCTTCATCAATTGCAACTATGTTGATGAAGCATCCATGGGGTTGTTCGTCAAGCCCTAAACTTCATCTTTATTTCCTAGCCTCTTCGAAAGATTCCTTGGCCTCAAACGCCACGAATCCAAGTATCACAAGAGTTGCGAGATAGTCAAACCACCCGATGTGAAATATAAATTCCAAGACCAGCCCACTTAGCAGGGCGATGGACATCAAGAAGCATGTCGCAGATTCCATCGCATCGATAGAAAGTGGAAGACATGCCGTCTCTTGACCGATCTGTCTTTTCTTTATCCACAGGATTGGCATGATAATAACTGCGCCTATGGCTATCGCGAGGCCTAGAAGCGATGCGTCGGGATGAATGTTGAGTACGAAAAACGAATAGGTGGAACTGAACCCGAGGATCGGCACAAGCGCGATCAAGAGTATGCTTGTGAAAAGAGCCGTCCTCTCTCCTTGGGCTTTTGAGCCTCCTGAATCTAGCCTCAAGTGCCTCAAGACCACAAAGGCAGAAGCAATCTCAATCAGCGAATCGCTGCCAAAAGCGATCAGGGCGTAACTTGATGCAAGAACTCCTGCCACGATGGAACCTACGACTTCGACGAGCATCCAACCTACACTGAAATATTCAAGCACAAGCCCCTGGTGAATCTTCTCCTGTCTCCATTCCATGTGAGTTTCTGTACAGCAGCAGGAGTTGCAGTTAAGACATTCATCTGGGTTCGTACATGGTTCGCAAGAATCTTCGAGGCACTCGCAAACCGTGCACTGATTCTTTGACATTAGAAACGACTGTGCTATCCAATCTTTGCCCGCTTGATATTTACGAGTTTTGTACCGGAAGTCTGGCCAAATGGGTTATCGGTTCCTCAGTGAAAGAGGACAACGAGCAGTGATTTGCAGGTTCTGCACTCGAAGCAGAGTCACTCGTTCGCGACTTGCATCTCTTCGTCGAGATATTAGGAGACATGTCCGCATCTAGAGCAATAGACTTTCCACGAGCCCGAAGCCTCAATTTGTCGGATCAAGGACTCGGTCTCATTTATCTCTGCAGCTTGAGTATAGACTTTCCAATCAGCTTTATGTTTGGATGAAAAGTCGATAAATATCACCTCACTTCATTCACAGCATATGAAAGAGATCATCCAGCCTCTCGTGAGCATCGAAAAAGCATCACTAAGAGATATTAATGGCATCAAGGCGCTGCTCACAATCTCCGATCTCACACTGGCAGGCATCGAAGAAACTGAATTTTGGATTGTGCGGGATAAAACAAATAAAATGCCAAAGGCTTGCATTGGGCTTGAAACTCACGACAATGACGGGCTGCTTCGATCTGTTGCAGTCAAGAAAGAGTATCAGAAAACTGGCATTGGAAGCGGGCTGGTTCTCCATGTCATGCAGGTGGCCAAAGAGAGGAAACTGCGAAACTTGTACCTGCTTACCATGACTGCAAGAGTTTTCTTTCCAAGGTTCAGATTCGTTCAGATCACGAGGGCAAGTGTCGAAAAGGAGGCAATATCGAAATCAAGGGAGTTCGAAGCCTGTTCGGAGACATCGACGCTGATGAAATTCGATGTTAGTCAATAAATACTGCCGCTGTACTCTTTCACTTTGGTTTGTCCCAGCCCTTGATGTGTTGCACTGTGCCGAGCGGCTCGGAAAGTGAGAGATGCGTGGAGCTCACCTTGAGAGAATACCAAGTGTGCAACACAATCTGCGCAAACAAGGCTCCCATTTCATTTTCAGAGATCAAGCAAGCTTCCAATCTCCACCAAGAAGTCCTCTCGCGGATTCTTCGAAGGTTGACTCTCCATCGCGTGATTCAGAAAATTGGAGATGGGAAGTACATGCCACTCCTTAGCAGCGAGAAGTGCGGTCAATAATAATCTCCTCTTTCCAAGATGAAGGAGAGGTGAAATCATAGAGATGTGTTGCTGTTGCTGCTGTTGCGCGCCGGGCGGTTCTGACTGCTGCGGTGCTGAATCGGCAAAATCCACTCCGACAGGATCGCCCTGATCGAAGCGCCTATCCTATTTCTTTTTGTGTCAATCCAATAACTCGCCGTTCGATTTCATCTCTGATCTTCCGGACTTGCTCAATGGATTTGTTCTTAGGGTCTTCGAGATCCCAGTCAACGAGCTTCTTTTGCATCTGAGCGAGAATGGGCTTTGGGCATGCCTCCTCAACAGAGCAACCCATGGTGATGACTAGGCTTGCGTTTTGAATCATCTCCGAGGTAAGCATCTTAGGGATCCTTGGAGAGAGATCTACTCCCTTCTATTTCATAACC
>DAIDAB010000097.1:0-7366 GCA_027310845.1 bacterium
CTCTTGGAGTGACTCCCACTACTCTCTTGAAGACCTTCTGCAAATGAAAAGGGCTCATCCCTGTCGTCTCTCTCAGATGTTTCAGAGTGATCTTCGTCTCGAGGTTTTCGTCGATGTATCTGCAGATTTTTTCGATGAGCCGAATCTGTGAGGGAGATGAACTCGCATCGTCTGGCCTGCACCGAAGGCACGCTCTAAACCCAGCTCTCATTGCAATTCCGGTATTCGAAAAGAAGACTACCTGCTTTCGCTCTGGCCTGCGTGATGAGCATGTCGGACGGCAATAGATTTTCGTAGAGTTGACTCCGTAGACAAACGCGGAATAATAGCTCGGATCTCTTGTCTCAATGGCATGCCAGAATTCCTCCTCGGGACCCTTGAGGCCTGTGGGGACCGAATTTGCTCCATTCTCCGAGAGAGTAGTCGTATCAGTAAGAGCATGATGCAATTTCAAGTCACTCTGGTTGCAAAGTCTTCAGTAATAATGCGTTGTCTCTGAATCTTGCGCTCAATCTTAGACTTTCGTGGATCCCAATTGATTCGCCCTCGGGGCAAGTATCAGAGTCACAAATCGACATACCTAGTTCAAGTTAACCCAGCATTAGAGAGATTCTTTCTTTCTAAGGGAGAGCATTGTATGTAGGAGCGTTAAATTGGAAAAGGCTTTTCATGAAGTCGGCTGTTTTTCTAAAGCCTAGCTTTTCTTCAGAGCGGCGACTAGGTCAGTGAGTACTTTCTTTGCGTCCCCGAATACCATCATTGTGTTTGGAAGGTAGAATAATTCGTTCTCCACTCCGGAAAAGCCTGGCGCCATTGATCGCTTTATGAAAACCACAGTCCTTGCCTTGTCAACATCAAGTATTGGCATACCGAAAAGAGGCGAATCGGGCCTAGTCCTGGCTGCCGGGTTTGTCACGTCGTTGGCTCCAACAACTATGGCAAGATCGGTCTCAGGGAAAAGCGAATTCACTTTCTCCATCTCCCAGAGCTGTTCGTATGGGACTTGCGCTTCGGCGAGCAACACATTCATGTGCCCAGGCATTCGTCCCGCAACAGGATGTATCGCGTACTTCACATCCAGCCCGCGCGACTGGGCAATATCTGCAACTTCCTTAACCACATGCTGCGCTTGTGAAACTGCCATTCCATATCCGGGGACTATGATCAATGACTTTGAATTGTTTAGGACGGTCGCAACATCATCAACGGTGAAACTCTGAACTGTGCGCCCCTCCACCACCTGTTCTGTACTCTTTGAAGCAGAACCGACCGCCCCGAACAGCACGTTCACGAAAGAGCGGTTCATCGCCTGGCTCATGATAAGAGCGAGTACGAAACCCGAAGAGCCATCGAGGGAACCTGCGACAATCAGAAGCTTGTTGTCAAGCACAAACCCGAGGGCGGCCGCAGAGATTCCTGCATAAGAGTTCAAAATCGCGATCACCGTTGGCATATCTGCCCCGCCAATTCCCATGACAAGGAGGAATCCAAAAGCCAGGGCAAACAACGCCATGATAGGAAGGACGAATTCCTGAGTGGGATTGAGGATGAGATAGACTGCGAGTGCAACCGCCGTGCCAAGAGTGCAAACACTAACAACAATTCTCCCCCGATAGACCAGCGGCTTGCCGGAGATCAATCCTTGAAGTTTTGCAAAAGCAATACAACTTCCTGTGAATGTCAGAAAGCCAAGGATCATCTCCGCGGAGAGAACCGATAGGGAGAACGTGTCCACGTTTGGAGTATACTGGTAGAATTCGGCTGCCCCAACCAGTGCAACCGCAAGGGAGCCGAACGCGTGAGACATTGCGGTTCTCTGTGGAACCGCTGTCATCGGAAGCTTCAGAGCAATCGGCATTCCTATGATCGCGCCTATCACGGCTGCGCCAACCAAAAGATCAGTTCTCTGGATCGAGTAAGCGAGCAGTGTCGCAGTGATTGCGACAATCACGCCTCCTGTCGCGGCCCAGTTACCGCGCCGCGATGTCTTGACCTCACTCATCCATCTGAGCGCGAGGATGAAAAGGATGACACCGACTACGTAGAGGTACTGAACTAGAAGGCCGATCATTTCGTTTCCTTCCGACGCCTAAACATTCTTAGTATTCTTTCTGTGATTAGAAAGCCTGAGACAATGTTCGTTGAGGCAAGAGCTATCGCGATGGTTGCAAGAATCATGATGAAATCACTGCTCGTCTCAGACATGACGATCAGCCCCGCAACTATTGAGATCGAAGAGATTGCATTTGTAAGAGCCATGAGCGGAGTGTGCAGTAGACGCGAAACATGCCTGATCAACTCAGTCCCGAGAAATGTGGCCATAAGAAAGATGAGCAAATTCACTACGAGGTCGTTTTGATTTACTGCTAGCATTACTGGGTCACTCCCAAAGCCTTCTTTGTAGGCTCGTGTAGAACCTCACCGTTTCTGGTCACAAGGGGTCCGCGGATTAGGTCGTCCTTTGTGTCAATGTTCAAAGTTCCATCTTTGATCATCGCGAGGAGAAACGAAGTCACATTCCTAGAATACAGCGCGCTTGCCTGCGGGGCCATCGTCGAAGGCAAATTCAACGGGCCGAGGATCGTCACGCCATACTTTACCACGGACTTGTTGGGCTCAGTGAGGGCACAGTTGCCTCCTTGCTCAGCTGCAAGATCCACTATGACAGATCCAGGCCGCATCCCGTTCACAGCATCCTCTGAAATTAGAATTGGGGCACGTTGACCGGGAACTAGAGCCGTGGTAATGACCACGTCGGAGGCCCACGCGTGTTCCGCCAAAAGCTGCTGCTGCTTTTTGTAAAAATCCTCCGACTGGGCCTTTGCATACCCTCCAGCTGTTTGAGCATCTTTTGCCTCAACTGGAAGTTCGACGAACTTTGCGCCGAGACTCGCGACCTGCTCTTTTGCAACCGGTCTAACGTCATAGGCCTCTACTACTGCACCTAGCCGTCTTGCCACAGCTATTGCTTGGAGTCCTGCAACTCCAGCGCCTACGACGAAGACCTTCGCGGGCGGAATCGTTCCTGCGGCTGTCATGAGCATCGGAAAGAACTTTGGAAGGGAATCAGCTGCAAGAAGAACAGCCTTGTAGCCAGAGGTCGTCGCCTGCGAGGAGAGTGCATCCATCGATTGAGCCCTGCTGATTCGCGGCATGAGCTCCATCGCGAATGCGGTGACCTTGCGAGAAGCCAGTTTCTTCACTGCTTCGAGGTTTGAAAGCGGATAGAGAAAGGAAACAAGAATAGATCCTTCTTTGAAAAATGCGGCTTCAGCAGAATTCGGCGGCTGAACCTTGAGAATAATATCAGCCAGCTCATAGAGTGCTGAGGCATTTGGTGAAATCAATACTCCCTTCTCAGAATAAGCAGAATCTGGAAATCCTGCGGCCTCACCCGCACATTGCTCCAGCGCAACGGAAAGTCCCTTGAGCTTTGAAACAGCGTCAGGAACTAAAGAGACGCGCTTTTCTCCGATCACTGTTTCTTTCGGAACGCCGACGATTATTGGCCCAGAAGCCACCGACAAGACATAGGGGGGAAGGAAAGTATGGGTTTAATGTTTGCCCTTGGGTTATGTGTCCGAAATCAGCGCCGTCATATTAGGTTGCTTGGGAGAATTGTTTCGACAAAAATCGCACGCCAGGGTAACAATTCATCCTGCTTTCGCAGAAATCACTCTAGGGGATGCTGTTGGTCCACAATATGAGCCATACAGCTAGTTAGCTTTGATTACTCAGTTTATGACACTGTTGCCAACGTAAAGATTGTTGTTGGAGATCAGTGTTGCGTACTCCGCAAGACGACTAGGCGGAGGACCACCAGTTACAGCCCCAGTGCTTGGATCGAATGTTCCTCCATGACAGGGGCACTGTATTGATGAGCCATTGTATCCGACAGTGCATGGTTGATGAGTGCAAGTGGAACTGAAAGCCTTCCACTGCCCATTAACGTTGACCAAAATTGAGGAACCGAATGTTGGATGGGTGAAATATGCGGCATTTTTGCCGCTGAGCTGGCTCAATGCAGCCACAAGCACGTATCCTGCGGGCACATTGGAAGAAGAGTTCGACTGCGTTCCAGTGACAGTCCCTTGTGTCGTGGCCTGATTAGTGCCCTGAGTTGTGCCCCCGAGTGAAGGAATAGTGGGGGCTGAACCTCCAGAATTTCCCAAGAGTTTCTCTCCCAGGACAACTCCACCAGCTAGTACGACTCCCCCCATGGCAGTAACTATTACCATCCGCCTAAGAAACTCTCTCCTATTCAATGCCAACTACTCCAGAATTCGCTCCATAGATTGCTCTAAATCTTGGACACATGGTACCCAATGTTTGCGAGAAGAACCCCCACAGCGGCAAATATCATAATTTCCGAAAAGAAGGCTGGAAAATTTAGCGAAGAAGAGGCGGCGTGAATCAGCGCAAGTGAAATCAACACGATGGACAGGCTGCCGTGGAAGAGAAGAGAATCTTTCACTCTTTCAAGAAAAGCGCTACCAGTTAACCAGACAACCAGAGACACACCTATAGTTGCATATCCCAGAATTATACCAGTGTTCAAGGGGTAACTTATGTAATAGCTTGCGTGCAACAGCATGAATAGACCAGCAAGGAACGAGATCGATATGTGGACGACTCTTATTGCATGAAGATTCTTGGTTATCTTCAGAATCTTGCTTCTTGCGACCATCAAGAACGCGGAGATGCCAGTAAATATTACGGCAGCAAAGCCGAAAATATCTCCAATAGTCGCCGGGAGCATTCCGCAGTCAGCTTGGTCTAGATACTTTTTCCTACTTAACTGTCGGGACTGCTTCCGCCATCATCCCCACCGGATCCACTACTTGATGGCGGTGAATTTGTGAGGAGCGAGCTACCAGATGAAGTTGAATTCCCAGCAGGGCTGGTTGTGCTGCCTGATGGGTTTGCCCCAACGGTTTGCGGATTGGTTGAACTTAGAACAGGGTGTTGAAGACTATTCGCATTGCTATTGAACGGATTATACACTGTGACGAGGAAGACGCCGAGTCCAGCAAGGACAAGCAACGTCAGGACTGAGTAGACCGAGAGTTTTTGCATTTGTTGATTCGCTCCATATTGACACTGTTAGTGCCTTTCCTGGCTTTCAGATCATTTGCCTTGCATTTAATCCTGATGGAAAAGATCTCATTTAATCTTTGTAGTACACATGCGAAAAACTGAAGCATTTCTAGGGATGTACTAGTTCTGAGATCTGGATTCAGCATTCAGATCAAGTGAATTAGAGCGTTCAAGCACTTTTATTGGAGAGCTGCAAGAATCTCTCAAGATTACATGTTTGACACCCTCTTCAGAATCCAAGCCCATGCTTCTAGCACTATGAAGGCTTTTACACTTGTACCATAACTAAATTAAGAGTAGACCGGTTCCGCGCTTCTTGAGCCGGAGAGAAGGAGAACTTTGAGTGAATATTTTGCTTTTCGAGATTTGATTGTTAAGAGCAATGTGTGCTTTCGCTACGCAGAGAGGGCAATCGGCATGAAGCGATCAGCAACGTACCACTCATGCAGCATTGGCACATGCGGGAAATTGGGAAATAGTTATCACAGCCATCGCAGGTCGAGTAGCAAGCCGGAGGAGAGACTGCGAGCGCCGAGACTGGACCTACCAAGGAGCAGATATTCGAGTTCATCAAGAAGCACCCCGGAACTCACCTCAGGCAGATCCAACGGGAGCTCGCAATCTCAATGGGAGTGATCCAATACCACCTCTACTCTCTTGAAAAGGAGAAAAAGATACTTTCACGAAGAAAGGGCCTGTACAAAAGATTCTACCCAAACCTTGTCTTCGGTGACTATCAGCAGGAAATTCTGGATGTACTTTCGCAAGAAACGGAAAGGGATCTTCTGCTTTTCTTGATCCAGAATCCCAGCGCTACGCAAAAGGAGCTCTCCGAGTACGCCAGAATTTCGGCGGGCACAACCAACTGGCATATGAAACGCCTGATAGAGGCGGGCATTGTCCGGATGAAGCGCGAAGGACAATTTGTCAAGTATGATGTAAATGGCGAAAAGGAAGAGGTTCTGAGACTTGTCCAGAGCTATCACCCCAGCATATGGGAGAGCTGGGCGGACAGGTTCGCAGACGCGCTGACCGAAGTCGTACCCCCCACCAGTGATGAAAAGAATGAAGCCAAGAAGAAAATCAAAAAGGAGAAATGAAACGTGGAAATATTTTCGATTCTGAATAATCTTGTTCCTGTCCTGCAGACAGGACCTTTCAGTCAAGAAGGTTCTGCTGAATATCCTCTGGAGATTGCAACAGGTACCTTCTCATTTGTTCTATTTGCAATCACGCTCTACGCTTGGTTGAGGAGAGGAAGGCAACCTACACTGATAATTGTCTCAATCGCGTTTCTCGCCTTCTTTGCAAAACAGCTTATTGAGATCCTTCCGTTGAATCAGCTTCATGGAGAGCTATTTTCCGCAGTCATGGATTTTCTTACTCTCGCCCTATTCTTCATGGCGCTCGTGGTTAGACCTCGCAGAAAAGGCGAGAAAGAAAGAGGTGGAAATGAAGGATTTGGAGCGATGGGACAATCTACATGATCTAGACCTTCAAGAGCCTGAGATGCATGGACCTGAACCAACCACTTTGACAGGATAAATGTTTCCATTCGCATCGATCGAGACCTGTATTGAAGGCAAAGGCCCAGAAGCAGGCCCTCTGAGCACAGTTCCGCTTTGATTAAACACTGACCCATGGCAGGGGCAATATATGTCAGTGGATGAGGAGTCATACTGAACTTGGCAGCAGATATGAGTGCAGAGCATGCTAAGTGCGACCAGCGTACCATCAGCTTTCTTCAGCAGCATGTTTGGGTACCCGGTTGGATAGTCAAAATAAACAGGCGCCCCTACCTGCAAATCGTTTGTATTGGCGATAGCGCCTGAAGGAAGAGTCGAGGTCTGCGTCGAGCTCCCACTTGGAGGGGATGATGAAGGTCTTGTGGAAAGCGCTGTCCACACGCCAAGAACTCCTGTGAGTGCGACTAGTGCTCCAATTGTTCCTGCTATTTGCATAAAATCCCTTCTTGAATTTCTGAATCCCATTTCAAAGTAGGTGACTTTCTTTTTCTTTGCAGTCATTCTGACATATGTCCTAGCAAGGAGTCCTATTGCAACTATCACGCCTTGCACTACAAGAATGCTATCAAAAGCCCAAAGACTGAATAAATATCCTGCGAAATACAGCATTGTCATCCCATACTGTGGAGCTGTGAGAACGTCCCCCAGCTGCAACACTATAGTCAAAATCGCCCAACCAGATGCGATGATCACGGCTTTCCTGACCATTCGCAAGTTTGCCACGCCAAGTATGATATCTATGG
>DAIDAB010000097.1:7376-7629 GCA_027310845.1 bacterium
TCTCGAGCAGGTATATACCAAAAGCAGCAGAAGCGATTAGGGCGATTCCTGCATACTGTTGAAAGTGGCGAAGTGTTTTGACAGCCTGCGATTTCGAAATTACCGGCTTGGGCTGCTCCTGTCCTTTCCTCATCTAAGCAATCTCCTCATCAGTGTTTCAGATTCGAAGCCCGCTGGTGTTGCTATCAGAGGTTCTTCTTCGTACGTAATAGATTATGTAAACTGTTGAAACAGCAACTACAAGGTATGGAAC
>DAIDAB010000098.1 GCA_027310845.1 bacterium
GGCCGGGCAGAACGAGTTTTCCATGAGCATCGAAATCACGACTCTCATCTGTTTTGGCATGCGGACTTGCTGGCTCGATCGCGGAAATTCTGCCTGCATTCACAACAATGTCTACCAATTTTGGCCGCTTGGAAAGCACTCTGGCGTTTCTGATTCTGAAAGGAATTTCCTTCCTCATCCAGATCTCAGATCCGCAACTTGGAAAGTAATTCCTGAAATGAGCGCACTCTGAATTTATTCTCTAGTCTTCTAAGGTCAGCCTCCGAATCAACATCAAAAGAGAATTCCTTCATTCGGATTACGCGATGCTTGATCTTGAGTCTATGTGCCTCATCCGAGTGTTTGCGAAAACTGTCATCATCGTAATGGAGCGGTATTAAACCGCGTCCCTGATTGAACGCGAGAAGGCTTGTGCCATCAAGTTTCGATGCAGGATTGATAACTAGATCGTATTTGTCTAGCAATGCCCCAACTTTATTCATTGCTTGCGGAGTGAGGAGAGGAAGGTCCGATGGAATTAGCATTACTGCGGCTTTTCGATTTGCAGCTCTTATACTTCTGAGGCCGTCCGCCATCGCCGAGTTGACGCCACCATGCCGCTTTGATTCTCTGATAACTCGAGATTTGGCAAACTCCTGAATTCCATCTCGGACAAGATCTGTGCTAGAAGCTACTATTATGGTTTCAAGCGCGCGTGATTTTTCAACCTGAGCGAGCACATTTCGCAGGAGAACCCTCGTCAGGTCTGCCCTTTCTTTTTTGCTGAGAGTATGGGACAGTCTCAGCTTGGTGTTTTGGAACTCCCGAACGGGAACGATAACGACGTAGTCTCTCATAAGATATTCATGAGCTCTCGCGCGATATGTCGTTTGTCAGCTATGGAGTCAATCTTGATGTTTGACTTGATGCACTCGATGCCAAAATCTTTGATTTTCACAATTTCCGAATTTTCTTCTCTGTAGTCCACTATGAAGAGCTTCAGAAAATCGGAATAGAGTTTGGCAACGCCATAACTTGATGGTTCAATGTGCATGGCGCGCATGAGCTTAGCTGCTGGACCAGAAAAGACCGACTTTCCTATGAAGGGGCTGATAGCAGTGACCCTCGCCATCCTGAGCTTCTTGCGCACCCCTCTGAGGCTGACTGTAGGCATTACGCTAGTAATGGGATTCGCTGGCAATATTAGAACGTCCTTAGAGAGAAGCATCAGCACTTCGCGATTAGGCATTGCATTTTTTATTCCGCGATAGTCCACGCTGCTAACTCTAAGGGCCCCCTTCATCTTCACCCAGTATTCCTGAAGGTGAATTCTTCCTTTGGATGTGTCCACGAACGTCTGGACGCTGTCGTCCGTCGCAGGCACTATTTTGTTCTTGATGCCCAAGTACTTTCTTAATCGATCCGTTGCTTGGGAGAGAGTAAGTCCGCCATTGATCAATTCGGTTCGCACCACACATAGCGCTAAATCACGGTCCCCCAGGCTGAACCAATTCCCGTACCCGAGAGCAGCAAGGCCCTCAACAAAATTCCAAGTGTCTTCTTTTATTCCCCAACTCTTGCGCTCGTCGAGGATTCCTGCGAGTGCGTAGGTTATGATGTCAACATCTGGGCAGACATACAGTCCGTGAAAAAAGAAATTGTCCCCCACATTGCATATGTAAGCAAAGTCATGTTTTCCTACTTCATGGTAATTGTCTAGTGCTGTGGCAAATTTCGAAGACCCGCTGCCCCCGCTAATAATGCCGACAGTGCGCTTTCCCATTTTGACTAGTTACCCTGTGAGCAGTCTATCTGAAGAGGTCTCTTGAAGGTTTTCTCGCGAGCACCCGTGATGACACATTGTTATTTTGTACATACTTGTACCCTCTAACAATTGCGGCCGGAACACGATCGAGTTTGTTCATACAAAGCTCCGCGGCGGATGCGATCTCGTCGGCAGTACAGATCACCGTAGCGCGGAGCTCGTACCCATACTGATCAGTCCTGCCCCGATAGTCGGAGAATGGTTCAATCCCCGCAAGGCCTATTGCTACATCCACCTGCCCCTCGCGCCAAGGCCTTCCAAACGTATCTGAGATGATCACTGCGACTTCCTTCCCAGTGTGTCTCTTGATCAGAGCTCTCAACTTCTGCGCCGACCTGTCCGGCTGCTTGGGAAGGAGCACCACTTTCCCCTTATCAACATTTGACTGATCAATTCCCGCGTTTGCGCAGACGAAACCATGAGTTGTTTCCGCGATTATCAACCCTCGAACCATTTTGACCAGACGTCTTGCCTCGGAGAAAATCACTTCCACCTGCCGAGGATCCTTCTGAATGTGTCTTCCTGCTTTTACTGCGAACTTGCTTGGCACAACATCATCAAGATTCAGAACTCTTCCTTCAGCTTTAGATACGATCTTGTGTGTGACCACAAGTACATCTCTGTTCTGAATCGAGACGCCAATTTTCTTGCAGGCCTGCAATATCGCATCTGGAACGCTTTCGCCTTCCAGGATTTCTCCAACACCAGTGATAGGGATTATTTCAATGGTCGGAGCTCGTTCGAATCTGTCTTTGGGCATCGGAATCCTCGCACTTACTTTCTTGAGTTATTCAAGATATCGAACTCGTTCAGATATCATCGCAGGGTACTCCCGCTTGTGTTTGGAAGAATGATACATCCTCGTAACCTCTTTCACCTTGCATAGAGGCACATGTGAGAGTTTGCTTGTATCTAATTCATTTTTCTTTCCTTCAAAGAGGAGCGAAAGCACCTTATCGAGAGCTGGATAATCCAAAGGCAGTTCGTCAGATGCTTTATGATCCAGCCACAGGTTAGGGCTGGACGGTTTCTCAATTATTGATCTGGGAACGCCCAATTTCTTTGCGATTTCCTTTACCTGTGTCTTGTATAGATGAGCAATGGGCATAAAGTCTACTCCCCCGTCACCGTACTTTGTGAAGTAACCGAGTTTCTCCTCGCTCTTGTCACCAGTTCCAATGACCAAGAAACTATCTTGGTTTGCCACAGCATAGAGGATAACCATCCTTGTTCTCGCCTTGATGTTTGCAAGCGTGATCTTTGAAAATGGAAAGTGACTGTCTCGAAGCACGCCTTGAAATGCATTGACAAGCGGAGTAAACCTGAACTCGATGGATTCGATTCCAAGTTGAGAAATTACTTTCTTCGCATCCCTGTAGTCAACGCCGTCTTTGGCTTGGTCTTCGAACAAGAGTAGCCCCTTTACACTCTTTTTGCCTATGGCCTTAGAAGCTAGGAATGCTACGACTGCACTGTCTATCCCACCACTGATCCCGAGAACGACTCCTCTTGCCTCCGCTTGCCTGACGTAGTTTCGAATGAAATTCTTGATTCGAGTAATCTCCTGTTCTGTGTCAAACTGCAGAACGTTCAAAAAAGTTGAATTGTGTACAGTCAAAATCTATCATTCTTCGAAGTTCTCAGGCAATTATCCCACAGGTAGGTTTCGAAACCTCGTTTGAAAGGATATTTAATTTTCTATGGTCTTCCTCGAATCTACAAGCTTTCTGCACAAATGGATATATCCAACACAATCGCCTACTGGAAAAGCGTGCCCTGATTTGAGCGCAATATGGAAAGTAACGATCATAATCGGAGGATTTCTTGGGCTCTTCGGTTTCGTCTTCGCGCTTCAGGGCTATGGTATTATTGGCCCAAGCTCATCTCCAATGTACAATTCCTCAACATGGGTCTACTATGGCGCAGGGATTGCGATTGTTGGTCTCTTAGTTTTCCTCGGCGGACTATTCCTTGCATCCTCAGAAGCAAAGTCTAAGAAAATGACGCTCTGAGAAATGGATTCAGAAAAATATTACATACAAATCCCTAGACCTATCCGACTAGTTCCGATGGAAAGAGATAATTCAACTAAATAATCTGACGCGGGAGCTATGTGAGATTTTTGTATTCCCTGAAGATATATACAATATCGATCACAATCTTCGCGATTTCTTAAAGTCACTGACAAGACCTTGGAAGAATACAAATTTAGAAATAACCCATAGAAAACAGTCAACTGTTTGTGTCCTTTAGAGCGCAGGTCTCGCGGCGGCTCGCCTTTCAGCCTTCGACAGAGATGAATCTTATGCGATGAGGTAATGCAATGGCTTTGGAGCTTTCATGCAATTATTCCAATGAAATCCGCCAAGCATACAATTCCTTAGTTGAATCAATAGAGGAGGTCCATATAGAATATGTTTCACTGGAATTTCTACTCCCCTCCTTAGGTTCTTATTCGAAACAGCTATTTTTATGCTTCACACGCGCGGGGGAATGCCCCTTATCTATACGATCCGCAAAGAAATTGAGGAGAGTCTAATTGGAGTCTAAGATCAACTCAATCGATGGTAAGCAAGTCCATGTGCTGCCTTTGCAAAGTTAGACTTGAGTATGAAGAGTGCCTTGAAATAGGATTCAGTTCAATCCAACTTCCGGAAACCTGGATTGTGAAAGGCCGAGCCTTGATTGAAGTGATCTGACTCTATCAGCGTACTTCATCATTGCCAGATGGTTCTCTTGCGCCTTCGCTATCTTGTATGCTTTCCAGGTCTTTCGAAGCGCCCCCCAGAGTTGGCCTCTGGTATAGACTTCGGGGGCCGAGCTCTCCCCTGAACCAGAGGTTTGTTCGAGTACAAGAACCTGCTTTTGATCTCCTTCAACTTTCTCAAGCACGTCGAGGTACGTGATCAATCTATTGTGTTCCTTCCTTCTTGAACCAGGCAGTCATTACGCCTTTCGGAGATTCTACCGCGACAAAGTTATAGCCAAGCTGCTCAATGCCCATTATCATTTCACGGCTGACTACGCCGGTGTTTGACTGAATCGATAGGTTATCGTCAAATAATGCCCCAATTACGTATGGAGGCTCCACTTTCCACCTGAATTCTCTCAGGCTATTGGAGATTCTGATTGCCTCCGCATTGTAGCTCTCTCCGCCCTTGATGAACGAGAACTTACCCAGAAGAAGGGTAGGATTAGTATCCTCTATCTTTGCGCTAACACGTGAAATTGTGACTTCGTGTGCTGGTTCTTGTCCGGGTCCTGCTATGATCAATACTTCCTCGGCCTGTTTTGGTCGGGTTTGGGTCTCTCTTGCAACATGAACTACCTTTGACCTCGCGATTCGAGGCTCCTTTCTTACTTCAATTGATTGAGTGTTTTCAATTCTCTCCTTCGGAATCGCGCTTGTCCTCTGGACTGACTTCTCCACGCTCGGCGGACTCTCTACAATCGAATCCTCCACTAAAGGTAAATCGCCCTCAATAACTTTGTGGTCAGAATGAATCGTTCCAAAATACCTCACACCGACCTGAGTATAGTAGCTCTGGGAGACGCGGCAAGTCTCACATTTGACCTTGAACTTCTTGGGCCACTCGGTTTCTGTAACCGCAATTGTCTGACTCAAGTGAATCGCAGCTTAAATGAGTTCCTGAGTAATATCTGCTTGTTTGCCGTTTTAGTAAAATTGAATCGCTACATATCGGAACCCACTATACTCGTATTCAGCAATAATTAAGGCGATCGCCTAAACCCAAACGAATCACAGACAAATAATCTGATGTACATCTGGATCATTTGCAGAATGCGGGCCCGGAGGGATTTGAACCCTCGATCTTTGCCTTAGAGGGGCAACGCCTTATCCATTCTAGACAATCTGGTTGAAGATTGCTTACTAGGCCACGGGCCCCGAGTACTGCACTTGGTTTGTCGTACAGCTATTAAGAGTTCTGCGTGTGCGCGCTTTCCATTTTACTTTGCAAGCTCCTTGATTAATTCTTGCGCCCGGTCAAAACGAATCTTCTTTTCTTCGACCATCTTCTGGGCAACCAGATCGATAAGATCTCCCGCTGCTCCGGCAGACGCAGCAACGTTTCTTGCGTGGAGCTTCATGTGCCCCCTCTGTATCCCTTCGGATGCAAGAGCTCTAAGAGCTGCAAAGTTTTGAGCTAGACCCACTGAAGCTATGACTTCAGCAAGCTCTATCGCCGACTTGACACCCAGAATCTTCACCGAAGCCTTAGCCACAGGGTGAACAGCAGAGGCTCCGCCAATCAAGCCGACCGCCACAGGAATCTCTATGGTCCCCACGAGGTTTCCGCACTCATCCTTCTCGTAAGTTGTGAGGGATCTGTATTTTCCTGTAATCGTCGCGTAGGAATGTGCTCCGGCTTCAAGTGCCCTAGTGTCTTGACCAGTCGCGAGCGCGACTGCGATTACGCCGTTCATTATTCCCTTGTTGTGGGTTGCGCATCTGTATGGATCTGAGTCTGCGAAGGCGTACGCATCTAGAATCCCCTCCAAAACATCCTCTCCTCCGATAAGTTCTTTGTCGAATATAGCAGTGCTTCTAACAACTCTCTTCGTAGCAAGGTTTGAAATTATTCTGAGGAACACCTTTCCGTGGCTGATCCTTTCGATCATCGGAGCTATAGCTTCCGCCATTGTGTTCACTGCGTTGGCACCCATTGCATCTCGGCAGTCGACTATGAGGTGCGTGATCACCATCTTTCCTCTTTCCGTGTCGACTATCCTGACCTCAAGGTCTTTTGCGCCCCCACCCACCGAGACAAGTTTTGGATCTTGTTCGTTCGCTTTCGCGAGCAAGCGATCTTTGTTTGCAAGAATCTCGTTTCTAGCCCTGTACGGGTCTTTGACTCTGACAGTTTGAATCT
Organism: bacterium; assembly: GCA_027310845.1. GTDB lineage: Archaea > Thermoproteota > Nitrososphaeria > Nitrososphaerales > CADDZS01 > JASHOD01. The sequence goes on from DAIDAB010000098.1 coordinate 6,697, forward strand.
GGCCTATCATCACTGGGCCACTATTGCTCGTTCTGAATCCTCCTAGCTTCCTTGCGATTTTCGCCGCATTGCTTGCTGCGGCGACCACTGAAGGTTCCTCAATCGCCATTGGAACAATATAGTCCTTGTCATTGATCGTAAAGTTCGTAGCGACACCGAGTGGGATCGGGATTGCGCCGATCACATTCTCTATCATCTTGTCTGCGGCCTCAATCTTCAGCCCAGATAGCGAGCCTATCGCTTGGGCTTCTTTCTCATCGAGGTTCGCAAATTCTTTCACGAGCTTCATTCTTTGCTCCGGTGGAATCTTGTAAAAATTCGGGATCTCTGAAGTTGGCATTTCTTTGACGTCCACATTCGCTATCAATCCTATTTAACCCGAACACTTTGTTAGGAAAGGCCGTTACGACAATCAACGTAATCGAGAAACGAGTTGCTGGGGAAAGATTAGCCGAGACACTTTGCAAAAAGCGAAAGGCTCCCAGCAGAAGGGGCTCTCTCGACTCATCTGATCCTCCTTGTTGGAAAAACAAGTGTAGATGATTTTGCAACGTGCTTTAGATCTCAGAACCTGTCGATTCATTTTGCTCATTAAGCAACCACTGAGAACTTGTCGAATCAATCAAGTCGCATCTTGAAACGCTTCTGTTCACCTGAATAGTTATAAAAGGGGTCGCCGAGCATTGTATCCCTCAAGTAGAGAATCAAAGTTTTCACGCTCTATCACCATAGACGTAAGACGAGAATTCTAGCTTTGGACTAGTGAGAGGAGCTTTGCCAAAATTCAAGTCAACTCAGGAAATCATGAAGACTATTGAGAACAAAGAGCAAATTCGCAACTTTGGAGTGATCGCGCACGTTGACCA
>DAIDAB010000099.1:0-253 GCA_027310845.1 bacterium
GCATCACTACGCTTGCAAGAAATTCAAGGTTCACTTGGTGAACTATGCCCGTGTCAGGCGGAACGAGCTTAAGGTTGTGAAACGACTGCTGCGACCATTTCAGGAATCTGTACCTCTCTCTGTTGCGTTGCATCTCTATCCGGGAGTTTATCGCTAACGCATCTGGATTTCTGAATGCGTCGACTTGAACCGAATGATCAATTACGAGATAAACAGGAACTTCAGGTTCGATTATTTTAGGATCAAGCTTGAG
>DAIDAB010000099.1:263-7507 GCA_027310845.1 bacterium
TAGCAAAGACTCCAGGAGAATCCTAATCGAAATTGGAAGACGCGAAATATTTGCTTTTGCGCCTAATTGTTTCTGCAAACCAGGTAGCGAATAAAAATGAATTGTCTTGCCAGAAGACAGCTCAAATTCATCTAGGACATCCTGCACAAGGGTGCTCGACATTCCGCTCAACGACCTTGCTTTTCAAAAATATTAGAAAGCTTTCTGTATTTCAGTGTTGCCGGCATGAATTGCACCAACCTCATCGAGCGAAAATGCTTTCTGCGATTTACTCTAGTCAAATATAGTGTCAATCCACGCACAAATTGCTCTCTTTGGTTGGATTCGAACTTTTGATTAGCTATATGCACCACGGTTTGAATATCACCCCAGTGTTTCGTAGATGCACCGAAAGTTCAATTCATTGAAGCATTTGGAAGTTCTCTCTCACAAATGTGGCCTGCTCGACCTCGCTTCTATTTCTCATAAATCACTAAAATGCGTTTCCATTTTGATGATTCAAGTGTTCACTTCAGGTAGACAGGTTCATTGATTTCTTCGCAAGGGTAGCCAAAGGGAATCGGATTCGAACATGCGTCACAGACAAGTCTCATTCCGTTATCTCTGATTGGAACCTGTTTGAGTTCGCCTCGGAGGCAGTTGGGGCACATCGATCCCGGCTTGAGAGGGTTTGGTATCTGAATCGTGATCGGACTCTTGTTGCAGCTTTCACAGGCAAGTCTGTAATAGAAGGTACAATTACATTCCAAATACTCTGCAACATGCAATTTGGAACCACATGAGCAAGTATGGGAATGTGAGAGCATCTTGGAAATCGAGTATCCTTTGGCATCTGGGCTATTATGCAGATCGTTGTGCCTTATCCATCAAGTAATCTAACCGACCTGAAATATAATAGACTAACTGTTTCTGACATTTTGGAAAATGCCTAAAAATCTTCCTTTAGTGTTTCGGTCAGCAACCCTAACATTTCCATTCCTTGATTGTTCCAAATCTGGAAGTAGAATTTTCCGACTCCTGCCTTTCGCCTTTCGTTGACCTGCTCCACAAATTCCTCTCTTGTTCCACATAGAATGCCCTTTGAAAGAAGCACCTTAGATGTAGAATCTGGGTCGCCAAACATTCCTATTGCTTTCATGTATCTTCTAATGCGCTGCGAAAGCTCTCTCTTCGATTCTCCAATTATGAAAGTGCCCATGTGTGAAATCTCCATATCATCATCTCCTCTCGCTCTTTCGAGTTCCATCTTTAGACGCCTATACACTTCAAGTGGAGAATTGAATATGTTCCATTCATCCACATACTTTGCAATGGTCTGAACGATCCTTGTGTTGCGCCCACCTCCGATTAGATGGATTCCTTTTCCATAGGGTCTTGGAAAACAATCAATGTGGGCGGAAAAGTGGTCTCCGTCGAAATCCACTCTCTTACCTTCGGTCATGGGCCTTACTATTTCAAAGGCTTCGATAAGCTGTTTTCTCCTGACCTTGAATGGAGGGAAAGCATATCCATGAGCAACATACTCATCTTCGTACCAGCCTGCACCCAATCCTAAAAAAAGTCGTCCTTTGGAGAAAGCGTGGATTGTGCAAGCCATCCGCCCGAGCATAGCTGGATTGCGAAATCCGACTGGAGAAACCATCGGACCGAATCTGATTTTCTTTGTCCTCGCAGCGAGTGCGCCAAGAGAAACCCAGCACTCTGGTGAAGGGACTGGTTTTCCTTTCATGGCCCCCATCGAAAGAATGTGATCCGATCTGAAGATGTATCCATAACCTGAACTTTCGGCGTAGTCTGCCCACACGAGAATATCATCGACGCTCAGTCCCTGCTGCGGCTCAATCATCAGCCCGCAATTCTTGAGAAGCAATTTGTTAAACCGTGGTAACTTTGGTCGTAATCGTGCTTTTTCAGCCTTTTCAAGTTGGAGGATTCAATTGCAAGCAAGGGAAAACGCAGAAAGCATCCTCTTTCTGTCTCTTTTGCCATGGCTCAAGTTTTTCCAGAACCTACAGTAGGCGCGCTCATCCAGAATGACACCGGAAAGATTTTGCTATGCGATTCACACAAGTGGCCGGGATTTTACACTGTCCCGGGCGGTCACGTGGAACTCGGCGAGACATGCGAAGATGCCCTCGTGAGGGAGATCAAGGAAGAAGTGGGACTCGAGATCAAGGTGCAGGAACTCCTTTCAATTCAGCAGGTCATTTATCCCAAAGAGTTTTGGAAAAACGCCCATTTCATCTTCTTCGACTATCTGTGCCTTGCAGAAGGAAACCAGACAGTCAGCGTTGATTCTGATGAAATCCAATCAACACTGTGGACTACTCCCCAAGAGGCTCTCAAGATGAACATAGACAGGTATCTGAGACATTTCATAAAGAGACTAATCGATAGGTCAGCTCCGTTCGTGATTTCATGGAAATGATTTCACTTTAGAATGCGTCTTGACTGGAACAAGTCGTTACATCTGAGAGGGCAAATCATTTTTTGGGGCTCTATTTTTGAAATGTGTTCATTGCTTCCATGATGAGCTTCTTCGCGTATTCCGCGCCTTCCCAACCCTCAATTTTCACGAACTTATTCGGCTCCGAATCCTTGTAATGCCGGAAAAAGTGTTCTATCTGCTTTCTCGTGAACTCCGGGAGCTCGCTGATTGAATTGATATCAGAGTAGATGGGGTCGATTTCTTTGGCAGGCACCGCAACGATCTTTGCGTCCGGTCCCTTCTCATCAATTGTGAGGAGAACGCCTATTGGTCTTGATCGTATCACGGTCATCGGGTAGACTGATTCTTGGCACACTACAAGCGCGTCCACGGGATCTCCATCGGCGGCTTTGGTCTGAGGAATAAAGCCATAGTTGAAGGGGTAATGTGTTGGTGTATAGAGGAACCTATCAACAAACACCGCTCCAGAATTCAAAACTACTTCGTACTTGACACTGCTCCCTCTTGGAATCTCTATTACCACGTTGATTGATTCGGGCGGATTGTCCCCAGAACTCAATAGCATTTGTCTTCACTCTTCATCACGTTTGGTTATGTAGAAAAAGGCATCCTACCCAAATCGTCTCTTCAAAAGTCCTCGAACCAAATCTTTGCTTTCAAACCGGCACTTAATCACATAACAACGTAAGGCTTGAATCTGCGAAATTCGTTTACAGAAGACGCGCAAGCTCATTGTGATTCTGACGGCGATATCTAAATTGCTTCATCTCGGAATGCAGTTTCGGGACATTGGAGGATCTGGTAGGGGCATCGTTTGTCTTCATCGAATTTCTTAGGATCTTGCATTCTCTTAGGTCAAGCTGAACTCACGAGAAGATGTTCAATGGCATGGCTAATCCTACGACCCAATTAGGAGTATCGGCTATTTCATGAATTCGAAGATCAGCGGCAACGCTCCATAGAATGTATGCTTCCTCTCTTGCGAGTTTGTGATGTTTTGAGAGATGTTCGATCATGCCTCTCACAGCCTGCCTTGAGGCCTCCATAAGATCAGGAGAGATTCCTGTCGTAACAAAGTGCCCTTTGCTTTCCTGTTCTTTAAAACTAGTGAAGAAATGCGGGCTCGAGAGCTTTGCGTTCTTGATCAATTCAAACCTGAGAGTGACAACTCCAGGGCATTCAATCGCGGTAACGCAGACTTCGTCTCCTTGGGCCGCGTGGACATCTCCAACTGAGAATAGGGCCCCATTGTTCCAGACTGGCAGGATCAACTTGCTCCCTTCCGTGAGGTGCTTTATGTCCATGTTTCCACCATGTGAGCCCGGAGGCATTGCATTGAATTCTCCGTTTTCCTTTGGGGCAACTCCCATCACTCCACAGAACGGTCTCAAAGGTACTTTGATTCCTGGCTTGAAACTAGCTTTTCTCTTGCTAGAAGAAAGATCCCAGATGTGAAGGAATGGGCTGTTGGATTCAGGAAGGAGGCCCAAGCCTGGAATTATTACGGACCACCCCCAGCCAGCGACTTGCACCTTTTCAATTGAAATGGAAAGCGCATCACGTGGTGATGCACCCTCAATGTATACAGGGCCTGACAGAGGGTAAAGTCGCTTTTCGTCGAGTTTCGCGAGATCTTTTACTTTGCTATCTTTTGTAATCTACCAAGAGGCAACCTCATTTACCTCAAATTCCACTCGATCTCCGGGCTTGATATGAAGCACCGGTTTGTGTTTGTTATTCCACAAATAGTGGAATGTGTCCCTTGTGATCTTGTAGGAATGTGCCAAAAACCCACTTTGCGATTTCTGACCAGCGCTGTAAGATAAAGATAGGTACCGTGGAATCAGAGCACTGAATTGAAATGAAGGAATCGCAGAATGATTCACGAACTACTGTTGGTGATATCGATCCATCTTCTTCTAATGAAGCACAATTTAAGATAACTGTCGTGCATGCCATACTTTCAAAAGACACAGAGAAGGCGGTGGATCTCGTCTGCAAGAAATACGGAGTGAGAGTACCGAAGCTGAAAATTGGCATACCAAAGGGTCAGAAGAAGGCTCTGGGAGTCTACACCTTGCAGTCAAACTCTATCGGTTTCAGGGATCAGGAGCAATTTTTCAATCCGTTCGTCGTCTTACACGAGCTTTATCATTGCATACGTTCGACATCCGGATCTCACAGAGGTACTGAGAAAAACGCTGACAGGTTTGCAATTACCTACATAGAGGAGTATAATCGCTTTGCCCGAAGGTTTCTCCAAGGAGAGATTCCATTTAAGGAGGTGCAGGTGGATTAGCTATCTGCTACGTCTGTGTGGCACAAAGCGAGCTTTCATCAATTCTTGAAGGTAGCCGACCTGCATAGGTTCCGCCCTTATTATGTCTGAAGAAGTAATTATTCCCACGAGTTCGCCATCATTCATAACTGGAAGTTTAGATACACTGTACTCCGTCATCAGGCGTGAAGCTGATTCGATCGTCGCATTCTGCTCAACCGTTACCACAGGTTTGGACATTACATCTGCAGAAGTGGTCTTTCTAGGATCAATCCCCGCCTTTACAATGTTTCGTAGAACGTCTCCCTTTGTTATTATTCCTAAGACGATTCCGTTCCTCTTGACAACGACACTTCCAATGTCTCTGTTTATCATCTTCAAGACTGCATCGTAGGCCTTGTCAGAAGCTTCGACGCTGACCACACTGCTTGTCATCACATCGCCGACCCTCATCCCGTCTTCTGACAATGGGCGCACCTTCTCGCCCCCTCCACCTTCTTGCCCTATATTAGCAGCTCTTGAAATATTCATTTGTAGGTGTTCGTTTCTCGGACATTTCGGCGAATTCATTTATAGAAACATGCAGAATGCCTCATAGATTGGATAAACCCAAGCGAGATTCCCCTTACAAGATTATTCGCGGAAAACGCGGGAATACAATCACGCTGTTCCTCAAAGATTGCCTTTCCGGGATGAGGGAGAACCTTGCAGAACGCTCTGTCGATGTGGTTGTGACTTCCCCACCTTACAACATAGGAATACAATATACAAAACACAAGGATAATCTTCCACACGAAAAGTATCTTGCTTGGATGGGTGAAGTGGGAAGAGATGTGAAACGCATCCTGAAAGATGATGGCTCCTTCTTTCTCAACGTGGGCAGCACGCCAAGGGATCAGTGGATTGCGTGGGGCGTCGCTCAAGTCATGAAGAACGAATTCGCACTCCAGAACGTAATACATTGGATCAAATCTATCGCAATAGAGAAAAGAGACGTAGGGAGGTACCCCAACATCGTAGGAGATATTGCTGTTGGCCATTTCAAACCTATAGTGAGCAAGAGATTTCTCAATGATTGCCATGAGTACATATTCCACTTTACGAAGACAGGAAATGCGCAACTTGACAAACTCGCGGTTGGTGTGCCCTATCAGGACAAGACAAACATCGGGAGATGGAAGAGTGCTAGGAGAGACAGACGCGATAGAGGTAACACCTGGTTCATACCCTACGAGACGATTCAGAGCAAGAACGATAGGAGACATCCGGCTACATTTCCAATAAAGCTTCCTGAAATGTGCATAAGACTCCATGGACTCAAGCGCAATATGCTCGTCTTGGATCCTTTCGTAGGAATAGGCTCAACTGCCATTGCTTCTTGGAATCTTGGTGTGTCATTTGTTGGGTTCGAGATCAGTAGAACATACCTAGATGAGGTGGCAACGAATCTCAGACGATAAACAACCTAGATCTGTTTCTCTTATGATCCAAATCCTTACTGGAATTTCAAAATTCAGAAAACAATCTCTAGGCAAGGCCTAGAAAACAGGAGCTAGGCTGCAATAAATATCCGATGCAAAACAGGACCCAATGTTCTTTCCCGGGGACAAGAAAATGGCTAGTATCTTCGTCTACGCCCTCATAGTCTTTGCTGTTTCAATGGCAATCATAGCTGAAATACTCGTCGCTAGGCAAAAACGCCTATTGAAAAAACAAATGCAAGCCGAGCTAGACGCAGCTGAAAAAGAGCTAAAGACGAGTGAAAGCGAAGAAAAGCTAGTTTGATAGTTCGGATAGGATCCTAGGAGATTGCGCAGATCTGGACTTCCAGACAGATTCCTCGCCTTCCGATATGCTTCCGAAATCACGACTCATATCGAATAGGTAAAGTTCTCCCATGTTTGTTATAGAGAAATGCTTGATACCATTTTGCACGAATTGCTGGACGACTCCGAGCTTTTCCAATATCTCCAGATATTTGGAGCATTGTTTGTAGCTCAGATTCACACGATACATTAGCTGGGTCTTGCCACAAGGGTTTGTCGAGAGAATAGTTAACAGGTCTGTCATGATGTCCAGCGAGGTCCGCCTGGCGCGGACTTCCTGCTTCTTGGATCTGGTTATCATGACGCCATGGAGGGGTCAGAGTGGTCTGATTTAAGTGCTTGTCGACTCTGCTAGTGGTTTTTGGAGTACTGCTTCGAGTGAATTCTGCTGTTGTCAAGAGGCTTGGGGATTGATCCAAGCCCAAGATATCAATGCTAAGCAAGTAGTTGCTTGCACAATTACATTCTGGAACTCGCTTATTGAGGTATGTCGATCAATATTTTTCCGATCGTCTTTCCGCTTTCAACAGCCTCGTGAGCTTGGACAGCTTCCCTCAATGGAAATCTACTCCCAATGTTTGGACTCAGTGCTTTCTCTTCCAGACACTTTGTTATATCTTCGATTGCTTTCTGATGCGCGGATTTTGGCATCACATATACCAATACAAAATGAACCGTTATACCCCTATTC
>DAIDAB010000009.1:0-22522 GCA_027310845.1 bacterium
CGCGTAGATCTGTCGAACGCACATTGAAAGTTCTCAGTGAAAAGGGTCTCGCAAGTGTACACAATGGAATTGCATCTCTCTCGTCTACTCCGAAATCTTCTCTCTTGGCTCGCCTATCAAACGACATGCAGGTCTACAAACTTCTACTTGATTCAGGAGAGAGAATTCTTCCAACACTTTTGGAACCAAAGAAAATCTCTGAGATTTCAAATCTGACAGGGCTATCTTCGATCACGATCAGAAGAAATCTAAATCGTATGAAGGAAACAGGCGCAACTTTGCAGAGTGGTAATGAATTCTCTATCAACGAAGACTATCCTGATGTAAGAGTCTTAGCAAGCATATTGCGCGAAGAGGAGCTTTCAAAGCTAATTCAAAATAAGAACGAAGAAATTGTGTATAGAGACTCGAGCAATATAATCAAAAGAGTTCAATTAGGGATGCCATTGCCGGAAGGAGCCAAGACTGCTTTTTCGGCTTTCAGTTCATTTGGAATGGACCTTCGCTCCGAGTTCAATTATTATATCGTCCCAGCACAAACTATTCGGAGGGAAAATGCGCTCGTTCACGCTTTGGTTGTTTCTACAAACAAGTTGGAACGAACCCACTGTGCCGTTTTCTACGTCATCAGCAGGAATCGGATTAATGTCGCCCGAGTCAGAAATAAATCCGAAGAGTTCCATGTTTCAAAACTCTGGATTGACCTCGAAGCCTATATCAGAAATGAACTGACCGAAGATCAAGATCTCTTTCTGTCTTGGAAAGAGTTTGCTGATCGTTGCAGAATGTACGGTGCCAATCCAGATGACCTTCTGCCAAGCAAACTTCCTTCTGATTTCTTCCACGATCTGGGACACATCTTACAGAAGGAAGTGAGAGTTTACTTGATAGGTGGAGAAAACATGAGGATCAAAGGGATGAAACAGGCAACAAAGGACATTGACATTGTGACAGGAGTCGACAAAAAAGATGCTTTTGAGACGCTGGTTCGTTCACTTGCCAAAATGGGCTTTCACAGGCTTGGGGCGAGCGAAATCGCCGATTCCGACGCAAGACTCAATCCAAGTGCAATACTCGAGCACCCAAATTATCCCAGGATCGACGTGTTTTCTAAAATCATATGCAACAAATTCGTCCTTTTAGATTCGATGATAAAAGATTCAAAAGATATGAAGTTCGGAAATCTCACAGTCTTGCTTGCAAGTGACGAGGATGTCTTCCTGCTAAAGTCAATAACTGACAGAGAAGCTGATGACGTAGACATGGTTCAAATCTTGAGGAGATCTCAAAGGTTTGATTGGAAGAAAGTTATTCGTAGACTCTACGAGCAGGAAGATGTGACGAAACAACACTATTGCTTTAGCGTTTTTGATACAATTGGGTTTATCGAAGATTCAACCAAGATGAAGATTCCGATTTTTCAGGAATTACTGAATCATACTACAGACGTAGCAATTTTGAAGATCTTGAAAAAGTTTGAAAAGCAAAGCGTCAAGGAGCTTGTAAACCGAATAGGCAAGGTTGAGGAATATGAAATAAGAAACAGGCTCCAAAGGCTCTCTCAGAAAAAACTTCTGAAGAAAGAGAAACTAGCTGGGAGGGTTTTTTTCAAGCGTTTGGAGTGATTTCTTCATCCACCGAAATCTAGCAGAAGAACCTCATTAACTTTATACGAACACCAGTCTGTCCATTCTCGTTTCAATTTCCTTTTCGTTACAGGTCCTTAGCATAATTCTTATTTCTGCCTAGAACTCTCACTCACTACCATGTCTCCCGGCTTGGGCGCCTACGTTTATTGACAACTTCTCTTCGGCTCGAAACGGTATGCTGAACGGGTGTTTGAGTGCAAGACGGCGCGAATATCACGCGCGCTGTTCAAACCAGAGGCATGGCAAGAAATAGAAACTGCGTCTAGGATAAGAAGACTTAGTTCGCTCGAATCTTGACATGATTTGTCGGTTTGTTTCGAAAAATTTCTAATTCACAGAATCTATACCGGATGACACTTTATCTGAAGCCAGATGTTCGGCATTACTTCCGAAGTGATCCCTGAGGCCCGGAAAGTGTACCATTAACCCAAAAGTCAGCATGACGAAAGACAGTCCTGTTCCCGCTAGGATAATCTCTGGTGACATGAAACCAGCGAGGTATCCTTGCGATAGGCTGGATAGTCCCATTACTCCGGCAGTGAAGAAAAATGTTATGCCGGCAACTCTGCCACGGAACATTTCCTGCGACGCACTCTGCGTGCGAGATTGGATCAATATCATGAATGCGGCCTGGGAAGCACCTATCCCCACAGCAGCGAAATCGGCCACCAGATCTGAAGATGCAATTGCCAATAGCATCAGTGTCGCGCCACTTAAGATAGCGGTCAGCAACATAAGCCATGTCTTCTTCATTCCCCTCGAATAAAACGAAAGCAACAACGAACCTAGGACAGCGCCTGCTCCTACTAGTGTCATCAAAAGACCGAATGTGGAACTATTGCCATTCAAGTTCATCGTCACAAAGCTCGGCAAGAGCCCCATATACGCCATCGTGAGGGAGCAATGAAAGCCGACGAATATTATAAGCGAACCGATCACAACATTCCTTCTTATGTAAGAAAGGCCTTGGCGAAAAGTCACAGGAGGCTCGCTGGTAGCTAAATCGCGCCCGTAAGCAACTGATTTTTGGGGGCTTGAAATTCTCAAGGCTTGGATGAAGGCAAGCGAGTACAATAGAGCGCAGACCACGAGCGAACCACTTGCTCCATATAGGACAAGCGCCACAGTGGCTATGGCAGGGCCGATGAGTTGCGCTCCTTGGGCTGAAGTCTGAACTGCAGAGTATGCGCTTAGCAAATTCTCCTGCTTCACCATGCTTGGGACCATTGAGATTCTTGCTGGCTGTTCGAGTGTAAAGCACACACCTGCAACAAGTGCAAGGAAAAGTGAGAGAAACAGATTCAGTTTTCCGAGCTCGCCTGCAAAGACTACAAAAAGGCTAGTGATTGCTCCTAGTCCTGAGCTCATCCTAATCAATTGGACTCGTTCAATCTTGTCCGCGACGGTTCCGACGAGAGGCCCAAAGAACAATGGCGGAGCAAAACCGAGGAAAGCTACCAAACTGGCACCGAGAACGGACGACGTGAAATCATAACTCATCCAGCTTGCTATGAATATCACTGAGTATCGGGCGGAGTTGTTGGCAAGAGTGGAGCCCCATAACCAGCGGAATCTCGGTGCTCGGAAAGACTCTATGAATGACTGATGATTCACTCTGTCCTCTTTGGACTGAGATGTCCATTTTTAAGCTAGCATAGTGGATGTTGCAAGAGACATTGCGCTGTGTTCGCGCTTCTATCCTCTAGAACCATCGTCTTACTCTTGATTTATACCTCATGTATTCTTCATCAAATCTCCTTTCGAGGTACTTTTCTTCGCGAGATATGACAAACCGGTCAACAATAGGTAGCGCCACTATCAGGAAAAAGAGCGGCAACAGTGCATTCAAAGCAACAGCGATGCCAACATACCCTAATGTCATGGAAACATAGATTGGATTCCTGGAGAATCTGAATGGGCCGTCGACAACGAGCTTCTTCGGCGGTTTAGATGGATCTGGAGATGCGCCGACTTTTCGCATGGTGCTGAGCGACAAAGATGCAATAATTGCAGCGCCAAAGATGACCGCCAGACCGATTCCAACAGTGACCGTAATTGGAAAATTGAGTCGGATTGGATAGTACAAGTCGGCAACGAGGCCAGCGATCAGAGAGGCGAGATAAACAAGTGGAGCGGGCGTAACCACTCTCACCCTATCATCTTGATCCGCGTTCAATTTCACTTGTCTATTTTGCAGGGGCGCACAAAAAGTATGCGCTGACTATGTTTGATTTTTTTCTTCCAATGCAAGACCAATCTGTTCCAAGTACTGTGGCTCTGGCAAGGCCCCTTCGAAAGAGACGTTTTCGTTGATGACAATCTTAGGGACTGCCATCACATTATACCTGTTTGAAAGCTGAGGGAATTCTGTAGCTTCCACCATGTCCGCCTGAATCAGCGGGTTCTCCATCGCGAACTGGTGGGCAAGTCTCACTGCTCTAGGGCAGTAAGGACACGTCGGCGTCACAAAGACCTGGATATGCACTGGTTTGCTGATAGCTTTGAGTCTTACCTTTGTTTCTTCAGAGAGTCGTGTTTTTCGCTGTGACGCGTCAATAATGTCGTCGATTAGACTGCTGAACTCATACCCTGCAGGTATTCCAAAGTATCTGACATGATAGTCTCTATCTCCCACGATGATGGTTGCAGGTATTTTATCGACTCTGAACTGCTTTGCTTTTTCTGGATCCTTGACAAGGTCATATGTTTCTAGCTTAATCTTGTCTGAGAGTGTGGAAATATCCTCAGCGAGCTCGCGAGTTTCGCGGCAGTAATCGCACTCGAATTCCTGTGTAAAGTTGACAAGGGTGACTGGGTGTTTCATCTTGTCAGCGAATATTTTCTTGATTTGGATTTTATCCTTATCTTGAATCATTGGCATGATCTTTACCTCAAAGAATAATCGGGTCGAATCATTGAGCTATCCCATCAACCTTCACATTAACTGAAAGCCCATTTCTAACTGCCCCTGTAACTACGCAGTAGTTCTCAAAGATCTCAAGGCATCTTTTGGCTTTGACTGTGTCAGCACCTTCAACGAGCTCTGGGTGTAGCACAATGTCTATCTTGGTTACTCGCCAGTATCCTTCCTTGTTACGAGAAAGAATCGGTTCAGCTTCAGTCTTGATACTCTTCACATCCACTCTGGATTTTCTTAGACAGAAAAGTAGGCTTGCACTCAAGCAGTTCGCGACCGAAGCTGCAAGAACTCTCGCAGCGTTTGGTCCGTTTGCTCCTCCAAGAGGCGGAGGTTCGTCCATAATTGTAGTCTTATCTGCATCTGGAAATGTGACTTTGAAACGGTAACCTTCCACAAGTTCGACCGTAACCTTGTTGCCTTTCTCAGGAATTGAAGAGTCAGCGGTTTGAGTATTAGACAATGTTCGAGTCCCTCTTGTGCAATTAAGTAGCGAAGCTATTTGTCGTTTCAGTTATACTCATGCAGAATTGCCCTTTGAAAAAATGTAGGAAGGCGTTAAGCAGGGACTTTTACCTTGCTCACGCCATAGATCACGTCAAGTGCTTTGACGGTGTTTCTTGTTGCCGGGTTGACGGATTTGAGGAGTCCCTCCAGTCCTGTCTTGCTTTCCGCTTCCCAGACACAGAATGCTCTTGGCTCATCCTTTGAGAGCATCACACCAAGAAGACTGAATCCAGAGGGCAGCTTTCCTTTTCTGTCGTTGTCTATGATTCCAGATACTATTGACTTGACCTCGTCTGACCTGTTCCTTTCCCACTCGTGCTCCACTAGATATGTTGGCATTTTCTATTTAGAACCTTCCTGCTTAGCTCAATTCAAATAGATGGTAGTTGGGATAAGACTTCTGCCAGCAGCGGCCGGCAGTGATAGATGTTGTACGAACTCCAGCTCAAGCTCGATCACGACCTTCCCTTTAGTAGCCTTTCAAGGGATTTCCCCAAGGAGAGGATCGAACGCTGGTGCAATCTTCTTTTTGACATACTCGAAATCGAATGTTCAAATGCAGAGGTTATTGACGCAGTTGAGAATGAGATTCGAAGGCTTGCAAGAAAGCTTTCTGCAAAGCAGGTGCGCATTCGGCGCTATTCAGATAGATCCCTTGAAGCAATAGTGGCATGCAGATGCTCAGTCGCGAATTCGTCAATCGCAATGATTGAATCTTCTGATTGCATACCTATCATGCCTCTCACATATTCTGAGGGCCTCGAACACATCAGATTTCTCGCCTTCAAGAAGCGGGATTTAGACAATGCACTAAGGAATCTCTCGAAGGTTTCAAGAGATGTGAATGTAGAGGGAAAGAGCATCAATCCAAGACATTCTGCAAGATCTGCGATGACAATTTCTTTTGATGATTTCTTTAGAGCACTGACACAAAGACAGCTCTCCGCGCTGGTTGCTGCTCTTGAGATGGGATATTACTCTCTTCCAAAGAGGATTACGATGAGCGAGATTGCTTCAAAGCAGGGAGTTCCACGTTCAACTTATGAAGAGCACCTCAGAAAGGCAGAGATCAAGGTGCTGCTCGCCTTGAAACCATATGCTCGACTAGGGTTAGCTTCGCACCCAATGAATGTAGCGAAACTTACTGACCGATCACGCTAGACACGTGCTTGTCAGCGGGCAGCAACACTAGATCTTCGACAGCCCGAGCTTTCCCCAAAAAGATGTTACTTGCTTGTCTCTTGGAGTCCTGCTTCGATTTCCTTTAACCTTCTTTCAAGCGCCCTTTTCTCGTCTTCCAAGTATTCGCGACGTGTCTCTCCTCTAGGTTCTTCGTAGTAGATCATGGGTCGCTCATAGATGTGTCTTGGATAGTGATGCCTTCCATGCAGGCAGCAATATTCCATATGACAATATTCGCACATTTTCCCTCACTCATAATAGATATGAGCGAAGCTCCCTTTAACAATAGGGACGATTCTCAAGTGTGAGAATGGCCCTAGAAATATGACAATTTTCATGCAATTGCAATGCTCTAATGCTGAGCATCACAACTTCCAACTGGGATGATTGATTTTCGAAATCTTTACCAATGACTGGATTAGAGATAGTTCAAGAAAAAGGCGACGATAAGTAGTGCAAGCCAAGAAAACTGCGCCTTATGGAACGTGGAAATCTCCTATCTCCGCAGAACTTATCGCATCTTCATCGAATTACATCTTTGAGACCTCCCTCGATGAAAACGGCGAAGTGTTCTGGCTTGAGCGAAGGGCCAAAGAGCAGGGCCACTATGTAATCATGCGTCTGGGAAGAGATAGACGTGCAATAGATGTGATCCCAACGCGTTTCAACGCACGCACTCGCGTGCACGAATACGGCGGCGGGTCATACACAGTTTTCGGGAATGCGGCTTACTTTTCAAATTTCACCGATCAGAGGCTATACCGACAAGACATCTCTGATACAGAGATCGACCAACCGCGTCAAATCACACACCAATCTGAAGTATTTTATGCAGACCTCTTGGTTGACAAATCGCGCAAAAGGATCATTTGCGTTCGCGAAGACCATACAGTCAAAGGACGAGAAGCGAAAAACACGATCGCAAGTGTTGATTTGGAGGGAAAATCAGAGGAGCAGATTCTCGTCTCAGGGAATGATTTTTACTCCTCTCCAAAGTTGAGCCCGGATGAAAAAAAGCTCGCTTGGTTGACGTGGAACCATCCAAGTATGCCATTTTTCGGAACAGAACTCTGGGTCGGAGATGTCCTGAAAGATGGAACAATAGGGCAAAAGCAGAAGATTGCTGGTGGGTTCGACGAATCAATTTCTGAGCCGACGTGGTCTCCAAATGGAATAATCCACTTTGTGTCTGATCGGTCAGGATGGTGGAACCTTTACCGCTTTCTGGACGGGAAGATCGACAATCTACATGAAATGAATGCAGAGTTTACGCGTCCGCAATGGGTTTTTGGGATGTCTTCCTATGCATTTGCTTCGGAAGAACAGATCGTTTGTACATACACGCAAGATGGAACGTGGCATCTTGCAACCCTTGATACGAAGATGGGCACTTTGCGGGAAATCAAAACTCCCTACTCCGAGTTCCAATATCTGAAAGCAAATCACAAGTTTACACTGTTGGTTGCAGGGTCTCCAAGCCTGCAATCCTCCGTTGTTCGCTTTGACCTAGACACCAAGAATTTCGCACTCCTCTATCCTACAACAGGAACTCAGTCAATTCCAAGTGGATGTGTTTCCCTGCCTGAAGCGGTCGACTTTCCCACCACTAACGGATTGACCTCGCATGGGATCTTCTATGCGCCGAAGAATGAAGAGTATGAATCCCCAAAGAATGAGCAGCCGCCACTGATGGTGATAAGCCATGGAGGACCGACAAGCGCAACAAGAACCACTCTCAACCCCGAGATTCAGTACTGGACATCAAGAGGCTTTGCAGTACTGGATGTGAACTATGGAGGCAGCACCGGATACGGGAGGGAATACAGAATGCGCCTTAACGGACAATGGGGTGTTGTTGATGTTGATGATTGCGCCAACGGCGCGCTGTTCCTTGCCAGCAGTGGCAGAGTCGACGAAAAGAGGCTAATCATAAGGGGTGGGAGTGCCGGTGGGTACACGACGCTCTGTGCACTAGCATTCCGAAAGACGTTCAAGGCTGGTGCCAGCTATTTTGGAGTGAGTGACATCGAGCTCTTAGCGCGTGACACACACAAGTTCGAATCAAGATATTTCGTAAGTTTGATAGGCCCCTACCCGGAGAAAAAGGAGCTCTACCGAGAACGCTCGCCGATCAATTATGCTAAAGATATTTCTGCTCCGGTGATTTTCTTTCAGGGACTAGAGGACAAAGTAGTTCCGCCAAATCAGGCGGAGCTGATGTTTGATGCAGTGAGGAAAAAGGGCATCCCCACTGCGTATCTCACATTCGAGGGAGAACAGCACGGGTTCCGTCAGGCAAAGAACATCAAACGCGCAAATGAGTCAGAACTCTACTTTTACTCTAAAGTATTCGGATTCGAACTGGCTGATCAGATAGAGCCTGTTAAGATTGAAAACATCCAACTGAGATAGTTCGAAACTGCCTCTGGCTTTTCGCTTAAGGGTACACACACATTAGCATTGTCGAGTCATACCGCTTACGACATGTTATTTAGGTGGCCTCAAGAACCTGAGTTTCGATACGCTGTATGCCAGGTGGAAAATCCTTGATAGGGGCCTTTGTTCAAACGCGCCCAAAATTCGGTCATAATGAGGAGAACATTGAGCAGGCGATAAGAGTTGCTTCAAAAGTGAAGGCAGATCTTTACGTACTCCCTGAGCTTTGCAACACCGGATATGCGTTTACTTCAACTGAAGAGGCGCAGAACCTCTCAGAATCTTATCGCTCAGGCAAATCCGTCGAAGCTCTGTCTGCGTTCACGGAGAAGCGCAACTGTGCACTGGTCGCGGGCTTGGCAGAAAATGACAACGGCAAGGTCTACAATTCCTCAATCGTGATTGAGCGGGGCAAGATCATTGGCTCTTATCGCAAGACTCACTTGTTCTACAGGGAGAAACTCTGGTTTTCCCCTGGAGACACAGGTTTTCGGGTCTTTGATCTTGAGAACTCGGGTTGCAGAATAGGGCCACTAATTTGCTTTGATTGGTTTTTCCCAGAAGCGGCAAGAGAGGTCGCGATAAAGGGTGCGGACATTATCTGCCACCCATCGAATCTAGTTCTTCCAGGAAAGGCGCAGCAAGGAATGTTGACGAGGGCATTTGAAAACCACGTGTTCGTAATCACTGCAAACAGAGTGGGAATCGAAAATCGAGGACCTAAAGACAAGTTCAAGTTCACCGGGAGGAGTCAGATAGTCTCGCCAACAATGCAGAAGCTTGCTTCAGCGAAATCAAACGAATCGATTGCCAAGTCAGTAAAGCTTGATCTGGAGCTTGCAAGAAACAAGGAGGTGACCTCGATGAATGGAGTGTTTTCAGACAGACGAGTCGAATTCTACACGGAGCAATACAAAAGCGAAACTCCACAGATTTTGCAATAAGAAAGCGGTCCCGCGGGTCGGACTTTCAAGCGAAACATCGCCAATTGAACCGACGACACTCCGGTTTCTGTAAGCCTAGTAAGCCGAACGGGATCAGCGCCATTTTAGTGGAGCCAGATCACTACAGCATCTCCCCCTGACTCAACTCGCTTCCTGCGAAGCGCGAGCCACAGGTCGGAAGCTCTACCAGGCTGAGCTACCGCGGGGCCGAACATTCAACCTCTTTCAGCGCATAAATAACTATCGCGGCCTGTGAGGGGAGAAAATCACTTGCTGGGGTTTCCGGTGTGAAAATACTCTGGAGCTTGGGGGTGATGAGGATACGATTTCAGTTGGATACACTCGCTCGATCTCGTTTCGCGCATTAAATTGGACTGAATTTTTTGAAATGAATTTCGGACTAAATCTATCTTGAATAAGAGATAATTTTCCATTCCACTCAGATTTCGAGAGAAAGAGAGTTGAATCATAATCCTTAAAGTGTGAGTGTTTGTCGAACTCCGACGAATTGAGCCCGCTGGGAATCACGCTCGCCGGACAAGTCGGGATGAACATCACTTTTCTGGCGATACTTCTTGCAATGGCTGTTGCAATCACGGTCATTGGAGTTGGCGCAGTTATCTGGTCGACCAGACATCCTGAAGATACCGATTCACACGGACTCGCAAAATACGAGAGACACTGGACTTTAATTATCATCGTGATCTTCATCACGTTTAGCATTTCAACCATACCATTCATTCCCTATCCTTATGCGCACTCGAATGTCAAACCCAACATGATTGTTCATGTTCAGGCCCATCAATTCGCTTGGTGCCTTACGAATTCTTCCTACTGGGGCACAAACTGTGCCTCGCAATATCAAATTCCGGCAGGATCCACAGTTGAGTTCCAAACTAACAGCTCAGACACGACACACGGATTCGGTGTGTATGATCCATCTGGTGCAATAATCTTCCAAGTGCAGGTAATGCCGGGATTTATCAACAATATCACCTACACTTTCAGCACTCCTGGAATCTACTACATTCGCTGCCTTGAGTTCTGTGGTTACGGTCACTACGCAATGTACACCTCGTTCAATGTGACTTCGACATAATATGGTTAGAAGGTAGAACATGAGCCTCATAGAGACAAAGACTACGCCCGAGATCGAAAATCCTCTCACTCCATACACCAGCAAATGGGTGAGAAGGTTACTCTACATGTCATTCCTCAATTTCATCATCGCGGGAACTCTAGCACTATTCATGAGAACCGATCAAGCTGGTGCCTCCCAGACCATTGGATCGCTCGGAACGCCAGAGGTGTTCGGGCAGCTCCTTACGGCACACGGGCTAGGAATGTTCGTGGGATGGCAATTCCCATTCTCCTACGGACTTTGCATGTACGTTTTCCCAAAATACATGCACAGAAAGATCTACAACGAAAAACTGCTTCCGGTGATCTTCTTCCTCTTCGGCATCGGATTCTATCTTGTGTGGATCTCAATTCTATTTGGATTCGGTCCGGGATGGTATTTTCTCTTCCCACTTCCTTTCTACCCGGGGCCTGTAAACCCTCCTTGGGGCATGACCCAGGCGCTGACCTTCTTCAGCGGCATGATAATAACAAACGCTTCGCTTATGGTCTTTGCTTACAATGTGTTTGGTACAGCGTTCTCGAGCAAGTACAAGGATGATTACACTCTTGCTCCGGGAAAACTGCATTCGCTTTCAGCAAAGTTCGCTGCATCGATCGGTTTCGATGCCTACATGCCGAAAGCTGTTAGGACAAGGATTGTGGCGTACCCAGCCGCGGTGATTGCAGCTCTTGTCACGACCATCGACATGATGGTGTCAGCGCCGCCATTCCTCACCCTCCTAGCCGATGGTGCTTGGACTTCCCTAAACAACCCAGGCTTTCTGAACAACCTCGTAGCAAAGAATTTTCTATGGATAAACTACCACCCAATAGTCTACTTCGCCTTCTTTCCCCTTATCGGAATGTATTACACTCTCATTCCAATTTTCGCAAAGAAAAACTTCTCAAGCCAAAGGTGGGTCAGGGCTCCTTGGCCGATTCTGCTAATCACGGGTGTTGGAGTCTACTCGCACCATCTCTTCATGGATACTTCGCAGCCCTTCGCCTTGCAAATAATGTCGCAGAACATGTCGATGGCGATAGGCATCGCGTCTGGGATTTCGGTGTTCACCTTGTTTGCTCTCATTTGGAGGTCGAGGTACGAATGGAACCTGACTGCGCGCTTCCTTTTGGCGAGTATCCTCGGATGGATAATTGGGGGTGTTATGGGAGTGGAACAGGGGAGCATCGCTGAGGATCTTTATCTGCACAACACTTACGCGATTGTATCTCACTTTCACTTCAACGGTCTAGATGGAATCGTGCTTGCAGCGTTTGGGGTCCTTTACTGGATTCTTCCTGAAATCGCGCACAAGCAGTGGTATAGCAAGACACTATCTGAGATACATTTCTGGGGAACTTGCATAGGAGGGTTCGGCCTCGCGTTCACTTTTGCTGCGATGGGATACCTCGGCGTGCCCAGGAGAGAGTTCCAACCAATTCAGACCGGTCTCCCATTCACAGTCACGCTGGACTACCAATTGTTCCTTACTCTCGCACTCTTCTTTGCCATAGTTGCCGCTGCGGCGCAGGTTCCATTTATCGTGAATATTCTAAAGACACTAGCTGGTCCAACTATCAAATCAGAAGCGACCACAATAGAACCGCCATTGGTCACTATTCCGACACTCACACCAATTACGAGAGAAACATTGACTTTAGGAACTCTACCAGTTCAGGGGGAAGGCAAAATGGGAGTAGAACCTAAATCCCTCGAACCTGCAAGAATTGGTGCGGAGAGTTTCCGATCTGCGAATATAAAGGAGGCATGAAGTTTGGACAAAGACCTGTTCTACATTAGTCTAGTTTTCATATTGATTGGCGTTGGAGGGCAACTCTCGTGGTATTTCTTTGGTGTGCTTCCGCATACCCAGGCGTCCTTTCAGGAGATGCAAAACGTCTCAGGTCTTATGATGTTAATCGGATTCCTGATTCTGCCTGCAGGTCTCTTCAAGGATGGAATGCCAGCTCCTGGCACGGCAGCGAAGATATTCATTGGCGTAGTTCTCGTGTTACTAGTGGGCGTCGCGTTCACAGGAATTTTATTGATGCCACAGGCCTCTGGTCCAACTCAAAAACCAGAAACATTTGTTTCCATACCTTCTGGAGCTTCGGGTGGTAGCCTTCCAGCGTATTATGTGCCAGTGACTGTCAAGGTGGAAATAGGGGTGAACAACACAATTCAATGGACTAACAATGACAATACTGCTCACACAGTCACATCCACGTCCAATTTGTTCAATTCGGGAGCGCTCAGTCCTGGTCAGACTTTCATTTACACTTTCAACACCCCTGGAACTTTTAGTTACTATTGCACCTTCCACAATTTCATGAAAGGCACAGTAATAGTTGTGGCAGGTTAGCTCTGGAAACTCGCAGGGCCCATCGATCTTTCAAAATAAACGCCTTCCCAAGCTAGGAACTCTTAACACGACCAACTGATAGAAGCATTGCAGGCAGAGGACAAATTGACGCGTTTCCTATTGAAGAGCGAAATTCAACTCATCATTCTGACGCTCGCCTTCCAGATGGTCTCGATGCTCACGCTCTTGCGCGTGGCAACAGGGATAGCAACAGCCAATCCGCAGAATGTCACAGGGACGATCGCCGTTCCAACAAATTTGACACAGCCTGTGGTAGTACCGATCTCTACGCCGCAATTCGTCAACCCTGTGGGAAACGGGTTGAGTGCATCTTTCATCTTGGCTCTTGTCTTTGTCGGAGCCAATGTGGTAGTAATCTCCCTACTCGCTATACTCTACAGGAAGAAGAAGATGCAGTGGTTCTCACTCATAGTGAGCGTGTTCCTAGTCTCTGTCGTGACAGCTCTTTACTTTTCCTTCTTGACGGGTCTCTTTTCGTATGTTCCAATCATCGCCGGGTTCGTCGCGCTTGGAATTACGCTTTACGCAGCGTTCAAGGGAGCGAGCGTGCTCGTAAGCCTGATTGCACTTTTCGTAGCTCTTGAGCTCGGGAGCGCATTCCCTGTTCTGCTTCAGGCTCCCCTCAATTGGATCATACCACTAGTCTACGCAGTGTTCGACATTTACGCTGTGTATTATGGAAGAATGGGAAAGCTAGTGAAACAGGTAACTAAAGGAGAAGATGAAAAGAAAGACAGCGTAACGAGTGTGGATCTAACAAAGCCTCCAGGGAAGGGATTGCTCCGAGGGTGGCCAGAGTTCGGCGTCCTTTCAATCAGGCTGCGCGACATTGAAATTGGAATGGCTGACATTGCATTCTACACGATGGTGCCAGGAATCGCGTTAGTATTGAGCAGCCTGCTTGCTTTTGCGATCGTGGCCGTGGCGGTCGACGTTGGCATGGTGCTCTCGTTCACTGTATTCAGAAGAAGCGAAGTCGCTCCCGGGCTTCCGATTCCCATACTACTTGGACTGGGTGCGCTCTTGGCAGTGAAGCTCCTGATATAGGGCACTTGGCATCTTTTGCATTTCAAAATAGACCACAAATTATGCAGCTGTTGTTCGCGTATTCTAGAACGAATTCTATTTTCGGGACCTCATAACAGCTTCTGAAAAAGTGGAATGTCATAAGTAGAAGTGAAAGCAATGGCTTTGGACACTCATCCATTTCATGGTTGAACCCCCCCCTCCCTCCATTTCACACTGGAGTACATTGTGATCCTGCTTAAGAAACAAGTATCCACAAAGAAAGAAAGGAAAGTTCGACGCTTGAATTATTTGTTTTCAAGCAAATAGCTGCCTAACACAAGATTTTCGAATCAAGATTCTCACCAATCGAATTCAAGATGTGCGCTGAAGCGTAGCGAATCAAGCAGCCCCTCAGCGTATCCTATGCTAAGGACGGCGAGCTCCTCCTTACCTTCGTTTAGGAATCGCAATGCATCTTGGGTGTAGGCCTCCACATTTTCAAACACAGGCTCAAGATTTGTGTTCTTTGAGGAGGCTGCCGCCCTTGCCCTCCCAAGAGCAGCAAGTGTTTTTTGAGAATATTTCGATAGCATCCTATGAGCAATCCGTTCTATGCCCTGAGAGTTGTCACGAAAGAAATCGGGATCTTTTCCAGTGAGCGCAGACAGCGCCTCTCTTTCAGTGAAATGAAGCCTTCCTGGGATCACGATGACATGAGGAGGCCTTCCAAATTCATGATCAAGCGATTCCTTGAGAGACATTGAACCCACCCTGACCCGATCACTTCCAATCTCTGAAGCTGTGAGTATGAGCGTATCTTCCGAGATTATTCCGTACTTGAGATCCTTCTCCGCTTCTTGAAGACTTGAGAGAGCAGCAATAGGGGAAAGAAAGAATTGATTTGATTCATCCCACTCAAGAAGAATTGAAGAGTGGAGACCCCGAAGCAGATTCTGGTATATGGTGAGATAGGCGGTATACTGCATTGGCTCTTTTGTCATCGTGACATTTTTTCCAAAGGAATAGGAATGCAGGCCGAGTTCCCCGACAAGTGAGCAAAGCACTGAAGAACCGTGAATGATTCTTGTTTCAATTCTCTCTCTTACAGATCTTGTCCTAAGCTCTTGGTGGGTAGTTGCGATCATCGGATCTCCTGAGGAGATGAGTGCAACGTTTGAATTTCTTGCATTCTCGAGAATCTTCTTTCCATCCTCGACGAATTCGCGAGTGACCAATTCGATTTTCTTTCCGGAGCTATCTGACAGGATCTTCAGAACGCCTTCCCTGACAATTGGGGATGTGTAACTCTCGTAGAACACTTTATCACAATTCTTCAGAGTATCTATTGCCTGAAGCGTCGGAGACTGCTCCACACCCAATCCTATGAAGTAAAGCATAATTTCTATACCCACACCTTGTGATTTCCTAATGCCTCAATCTTCCGAATTATTATGCTTGCTTGAGCGATAAAGGCTAGATTCGCTCTAACCTGAGCCCTTTCACCTGCTCGAACTCGGCGTCGCCGCAAGTCAACAGCATAGCTTTCAGAGAAATGGCATTGTCCTTTCAATGCAAAGGCTCAAAAGAGTCCAAAATATTTTTGCAGACACATCACTCTTGGTGTTCTCTGGAATGACGAATCCCTCTCAAATCTCAAAGGTCGGAGTCATAGGCGCTGGCACGATGGGTCACGGCATCGCGCAGGTCTTCGCGCAGTCAGGCTTCAATGTCAAGTTGAACGATGTGAGCCAGGAATTCATCAATGGGGGAATCAAAAGGATAGATGGGAACCTCTCGAGATTAGTGGAAAAGGGAAGAATCACCTCAGAACAGAAAAAGGAAATCATGGCAAGAATAAGTCCTACGTGTGAGCTCGAGGATTTCTCTGACCGAGAATTCGTTGTTGAAGCAGTTCTTGAAAAAATTGAAACCAAGAGAGATGTGTTCAAGAGGCTTGACAAAATATGCGGAAAGCAGGTGATACTTGCCTCAAACACTTCATCGATACCGATAACGGAGCTAGCCGCGCTTGTTTCAAACTCTGAAAGGGTAGGTGGGATGCACTTTTTCAATCCTGTTCCTGTAATGAAGCTCATAGAGATTGTCCACGGTCTCCAGACCTCGCAGGAGACTGTCGAGACGATTAGGTCAATCAGCGTGAGGCTTGGGAAAACACCAGTTGTGGTGAAGGATTCTGCGGGGTTTGTTTCCAACAGAATAGTATGCCCGATGATTAACGAGGCGATATTTGCGTACGAAGAAGGACTTGCTTCAAGAGAAGACATCGACACTGTGATGAAACTTGGTATGAATCATCCAATGGGACCGCTCGAACTTGCGGACTTTGTGGGGCTCGACGTGGTGCTTGACGTTCTTGAGGTATTATACAGGGAGTATCAGGATCCAAAGTACAGAGCAAGCCCACTCCTCAGGAGGATGGTTAGAGCAGGCTATCTTGGAAGGAAGACGAAGAAAGGATTCTACGATTATCCCTAACGCGATTCTAGCAGCTTGTCGATGACTTTTCCAATGTCAGGAGTAGTTGCGCTCAGATTCGATATTCTGGAAATTGCTGCATCTTTAGAGGTGTTCAAGCTCAATAGCTCCGACTGGAATTCTGGCAGTTCTTTTTCTGGCGACTCTACTTCGATTGCAAGGCAAGGACCGTACACAACCTGCACTTTTCCGCTCATCCTGAGGACGTTCCCGGCAAATTTCTGTGCAAGATCTTCGATCTTCTTTCCTGATACATCTACCTTTTCAAAATAATTCTTCCCCACAAGGATTGTGAGCCTAGAGGAAATATCCAAAATCTTTTCAGCAGAAGGAGATCCGGGACTCTGGGAAGCCTTTGGCAGTTCGAGCTTTCTTGTTCGCCCATACCTTGAAGGATCTTCGAAGGGTTCTGGAACAGAATTGAGTTTGATTGACCACAATGAAACTTTGCCAACTGAAGAGGTGAACCGGATGACGCTCTCCGAAGAGTGTAGCGTTTTGGAAGCTCCCTGTTCATTCAGCTTCTCAATCCCATCAGCTACCGAACCTACTCTTTCAAAGGCGAGTGCATAGGTTGCACCAAGGATTGCGTTTCCAATGAGGTTTGAAGGTAAGAACACGAATCTAGTCTCATTTTCAGTCCTGATCAAGGATGCAAGAACTTTTGACCAATCATCAACAGTCTTTGCGTCAATTGACACTACTTCATCGGCACCAAGCGAAATTAGTCTTTGAGACCGCAATGGCGCATCATCTTTGCACACTGCAAGTACCTTGTCTCCCAATGAATCAGCGATCTCCCGAGCTCTTCCGAGTAGCTTTTCTCCTCCGAGATCTGCGAAAACTATTATCATCTGATTCGCATCCAACTCTTAGCGGGTGGTCAGGCGGCGAAGACGTCTTGAGAAGGCTGATGATATTTCTTCTAGAGATCCAGAGATAATCATTTCTGGCTTTGAATCCTGCTCTCTCCTTACTAGGGAAGAGCCACCGCTTGTCTCTGACGGCTGAATCTTCTGTCTCATCGAATCAGCTATTCTTCTGATGTCAACATTGTGAGAAACACCTTCGTCGGCCCTGACTAGCAGGATTCCTTCTTTCCGAACGGTTCGCATGTCAGCATGATCGTCTATCAGTTCGAAATTCATTTTGCGCAGGGCTGCGAGCGCTCCACATAGAGAAGCTCCTGTGAATGGACCATCAGGATTCTCCCCAACAATGATCCTTGAGTAATATCCTTCGACGGGGAAACTCTTTGCTTGGTCGAGTGGATCATCAAAAAGGGGAAGAGAAATCGCTCTTTCAGCCCCGCGAACAAGAGCTTCTTGAAGCACAGCATTGTATCCAGCTGCGATAATCTCGGCATCGGGAAAGATAGCCTTCGATCTCGCGAGTGCAGTCTTGCTTGATTGCGTCATGACAAACCGAGCGCGGGAAAGATCTGGGAATGTCTTCACTGCTTGCGGGACGGCTTTCGGAATCGCTTGAACGTAGACAAGGACTTTACTTCCAGTCTGCATTTGTGGCTCACTCTCTGAAGGAAATGAATCCTGCGCTCTAACTTCTTTCGGTTTGTAGCAGTTCCCTTGCGATCACGAGTCTTTGGATGTCGTTAGTGCCTTCGTAGATCTCCGCGATGAACGAATCCCTGTATCCGCGCTCAAGGCCTGGCCCCTCAGCATACCCATCAAAGCCCATGACCTGCATAGCTTTCTCAAGGGATCTGCTTGCGACTTCGGAGCAGTAAGCCTTTGCGATAGCTGTGTGACGGGAGATCATCTCTCTCTGCATCCTCGGAACCTTCTCCCCATTTGCGAGGCGTTCGAAATAGTATCCTACCTCGTTAAGTGAATCGTAACTTACCTTGCGCGCAGCATGAGCCTCGATTGCGCAGTCTGCGATCATCCACTGCACAGATTGCTTCTCTGCGACTTCGGGATGCTGTCTTGAATATTCAATCATCATCTCTAGTGACATTTCTGCACCGCCAACTGCACCTGCAGAAAGGGAAGATCTTCCGCCGTCCAGAGCAGTAAGAGCGACAAGGAATCCAGCGCCGAATGTTCCGAGAATGTTTTCCTTTGGAACGGAACAGTCCTCAAACACGATCTGGGCGGTCGTCGAAGCGCGTATCCCCATCTTTTGCTCGACACGTGCTGTCCTAATTCCTCCAAAGGATCGTTCCACAATGAATGCGGTTATCCCCCCGTATGCTCCGAGTGAGATGTCGTTTGCAGCGAATACTAGAATGGTTCCAGCCCGATCTCCGTTTGAGATGAACTGCTTTGTTCCATTCAGAAGATAGTGGTCCCCGCTCTTCGTCGCTGTTGTCTTGATGTTAGCGGCGTCACTTCCTGCACCGGGCTCAGTAAGCGCAAATGCTCCAAGCTTTCTTCCAGAAGCGAGATCTGGAAGGTAGGTGTTCCTTTGCGACTCGTTTCCAAAGAGCCATATTGGAACGCAGCAGAGGCCAGTGTGTGCGCCTATTATCGTGCCATGGGCGGAACAAACTTTCCCGATTTCCTGCACTGCGAGGCCGTACCCGAATTCACCAAGTTCAGCTCCGCCATACTTCGAGGGAATCGGAATCCCAAGATATCCATGTTCAGAGAATTTTCTGATGTTCTCTTCAGGATATTTCTCTTCTTTATCGTAGTATTCTACGGTGTCTGCAATGTCGGTCCTTAGAAACTCTCGAAGAGATTCTCTAAATAGATCGTACTTAGGAGGTAGCTCGTAATCGTACACAAGCTCGGAAATTTTGGAGTTTAGTCTGCTTGCCACGGCGCCTTACCAGTTTCACTTACCTGTGAATTTCGGTGGCCGTTTTGCGAGAAAGGCTTCTATGCCTTCCTTCAAATCATCGCTCCCAGCAAGTACTTTGACTGCCTGAAGCTCATACTCGAGCGCTTCCTCGAGAGATGCTTTTTGAGTTCCATTGTTAATCGCAAATTTTGCCTGCTCGACCGCAAGGGGAGAAGTCTTTGCTGCGAGCATCCTCACGTAATCAACTGCAGCCCTGAGCTCCTCACCGTCGGGAACTATCTTGTTGACGAGCCCAATCCGGAGTGCCTCCTGCGCATTGATAATCTGCCCTGAAAAGATGAGCTCCTTCGCCTTCGCCTTGCCAATCAGTCTGCTCATTCTCTGAGTTCCTCCCCAAGCGGGGATGAGTCCGAGGTTCACCTCGGGTTGTCCGAATCTGGCTCTGTCAGAAGCATAGCGCAGATCACATGACATGGCGAGCTCATTGCCGCCGCCAAGAGCAAGGCCGTTTATCGCAGCAATGATGGGTTTTGAAGAATTCTCCACTGCACTGAAAGCCCTTTGACCAGTGCTAACCAATTTATCAGAGTCCGCTGGTTGCAAGTCTTGCATCATCTTTAGGTCGGCACCTGCACAAAACGCATTGCTCCCTGCCCCGGTGATCACGATTCCCCTGATCGCAGGATCATCGCTCCCCTCCCTGACCCTTTTTACGAGCTCGTCAAGCAACTTGATGCTGAGAGCATTGACAGGAGGATTATCCAGGGTTAGAATTAACGCATTTTCTTCTCTTCGACTTTTGACAAATTCAGCTGAGCTCATGATGAAACTGACACGCCCGTCATTATTCTAAAGTCACAAACGTCTCTTTGCCATTTTAAGCCTTCCTTTGAAACGACCTCAAGATAGCGAAACTAACGGTGGCGAGGGTTGCATGAATAGGAAAATGTGATTCGCTCGATTATCCAGTAACTTGGACTTGACGAGCTTCCCTCAATGTGTGCTCTTCGAGGTACTTCTCGGCGTCGAGAGAAGCTTGGCATCCCATGCCGGCTGCAGTAACGGCTTGCCTGTACCTATAATCGACCACATCCCCCGCGGCGAAGACTCCATCAACATTCGTCTTTGTGCCGTCGTGTACTTTGATGTATCCCTTGTCGTCTATCGCAATCTGTCCCTTGAACAGAGTTGTATTCGGCTCGTGGCCTATCGCGACGAAAAGACCCTGAACTTGAAGATTTTTTGACTCTCCAGTCCTAACGTTCTGAACCACCAAGCCCTCCACCTTTTCCTTTCCGAGTACGCCGCTTACAGAGGAATTCCAGATGAAAGAGATCTTTGAGCTGGCCTTTGATTTCTCCTGCATTATTTTCGAAGCTCGGAGCGCATCTCGCCTATGAATTACTGTGACGTGATTTGCGAACTTTGTAAGGAAAATCGATTCTTCCATCGCAGTGTCTCCACCACCCACGACTGCCACATCCTTGCCTTTGAAGAAGAATGCGTCGCACGTTGCGCATGCGGAAACGCCCTTGCCTCTTAGGCGAAGTTCTGAATCCAGTCCGATCCATTTCGCCTGCGCTCCAGTGGAAATTATGACAGAGTCTGCGGTGTACGTTTCCCCTTCGACCTTTATGACTAGGGGTCTTACATTGAAGTCCACCGCTGTCACATCCTTGTCGAGGATCTCCGTCCCAAACCTCTCGGCCTGCTTTCTGAACTTCTCCATGAGTTCCGGCCCTTGAATTCCTTCAGGGAAGCCTGGGTAGTTCTCAACATCCGTCGTAATCATCAATTGACCTCCCGATTGGGACCCTGCAATAACAAGCGGCGCAAGATTTGCTCTAGCTGAGTAAATTGCGGCAGTATATCCAGCCGGGCCTGAGCCAATGATTACCAATCGTTTGTGCATAACCGTACTAACAAGGGTTTACCCCTCATTAAGGTTACGCTCATGCGTAGCTGTAAAAGCCCTTGCCCGTTTTTCTGCCAAGCCTGCCAGAATAGAACATCTTCTTGACTATCTGAGTTGGCCGAGGCATCAGGAATCCCCCTTCCATTTTTTTGATATTTTCTTCCACATGATACAACACATCTAGGCCGATCAGATCTGAAAGTTCGAATGGCCCCATAGGCATTCCCGCGCCCGCCTTCATCGCCTGATCTATGTCCCTCATCGAAGCCACTCCCTCCTCGTAAAGCGCAAACGCCTCGTTGAGCATCGCGCCAAGAATCCTATTCACAAGAAAACCTGGCACTTCCTTGACTCTAACTGGCATCATTGGATATCTGTGATTTCTGAGCGAAGAAAGAAAATCAATCGTATCCGAAATTGTGTCCTCACTGGTCTCTAGTCCTGGGATCACCTCTACGAGCGGAAGTGTGATGGGTGGATTGAAAAAGTGAGTTCCGATCACCTTGTCGCGTCTCTTCTTGGAGGCAGACGCAATCTCGGTAATTGAAAGAGTCGAGGTGTTGGAAGCAAGTACTGTTTGGCTCTGGGCGATTTGATTCAGCTCATTGAAGATTTTCTTCTTCTCTTCCACTTCTTCGATTATCGCCTCAACTACAAGATCAACATTCTTGAATGGTTCGAAGCTTTCAGTTGGGTGAATCTTGGAGAATATTTCCGAGGCTCTTTTTTCATCAAAAGTTGGCCTTAGCTTTCCCCTTACGACCTGCTTTTGCTCTTCCGTAAGTGCTAGGTCGTCGGAGTTTTGTATCCTTTGGATTTCCCTGTCTGCCTTTGATTTATGGAATGTGACGAGACTATCGAGATCTTTCTTGATGTTGTTCATCCCTCTGTCAAGGAATTCTTCAGAAATGTCCTTGAGGTAGACCTCGTACCCATTCATTGCCATAATTTCAGCTATCTGACTCCCCATTGCGCCAGCCCCAACAACTCCAACAGTTCTAACGTAGAGCATTTTCCTAGGACAAGAGTAACTCGCGTTGTGCGGCGTATTTCTTGTTTTGCCAAAGTAGAACGAGAACTTACGAAATTTTCTCGAAAACAATCCCTGGCAAGTACGATTTCTTGAATCGCACTCGCTGATCGGCGGGTAGTTCTGATGATTTCGAGACGAATGGTATCCATCCAGTCACTTTGGG
>DAIDAB010000009.1:22532-22864 GCA_027310845.1 bacterium
CATGCGTATGGAACTTCGTTCATGAACTGTTCAGGAGCCACAAATTGAATTGTGTAAGTAAGCACTTTTCCTTCGAGAGCAAATTCTGTTTTCTTCAGGTTAGGCCCGTGGCAGATCGGGCAAAAATCCATGATGTCAATTTGTTTGTGGTGGCAGTCTGTACAAACATAACCCTCTATTTTGCCCTCCCTTATTCCCTGTTCGAATTCCTTGATTGTCAGAATCTTCGAATCTTCAATATGTTTTTGTTCGCTCAACTTGTCTTTGCCTTCTCTAGACTTTTTCGAAGATGTGCACAGCGCAGCTTCCGCCTGTCGCGCCCACATTGTGCG